>JAJYFA010000118.1 GCA_021790995.1 Acidobacteriota bacterium | reverse complement strand
CCACCCGCCCGACGGCAATATTGCGCTGGCCTACTATCAAACCCTCTACGGCACAGCCAGCGGCAAGCAGGAGGCCATCGCCGGCATGAGGGCTCTGGTCGGGCGCAATCCCGGCGATCCGCGCTATCCCGTTCAGCTCGGCATCATGCTCACCTACGATCAGCGCACGCGCGCCGAAGGCATTCGCATTCTCCGCGCGCACCAGAGCGATCCCGAGGCCGCGGCGGCTTATCGCCAGGCGCTTATGTGGAACTCGGCCAATCCCGCATCGGCGGCCGAGCTCCGCAACTACCTCAATGCGCACCCGCAGGACAAGGAGATTGCCGGGAACCTGAAGCGGAACGAGGCAAACCTGGCGCGAATGAACAGCGGCATCGCGCGCACGCCGGCCGAGCGCGCCGCTTTTGCCGCGCTCAACGCGCACCGCCTCGACGAGGCTGAACGGCGCTTCACCACGCTGCTTGCCGCCGATCCCAACAACGGCCGCCTCGCCGCCGGCATGGGTTTTTTGCGCATGAGGCAGAGGAACTTCGCCGGCGCCATTAGCTATTTGGAACAGGCCGAGCGCAACGGCTACAAGGTGAAGACCGTCGAGAACGCGCTGGCCACCTCGCGTTTCTGGTTCTCCATGGGCGAAGCCACTAATGCGCTCAACGCGAATCATCTCGACCTCGCCGTCGACAAGTTCCGTTCAGCGCTCGACATGAGCCCGCGCAGTATAGATGCCCTCAACGGACTGGCCGGCGCTTACACCAGGCAGCGCCAGTATCCAGCCGCCGCCATGGTGTATGAGCGATTGCTGCACATCCAGCCCGCCTCTCTCACGGCTTGGCGTGGCCTCTTCCTCGCCTACGCCAATGAGGGCCAGGATGCCCAGGCGCTCGCCGTCTCGGCGCGTTTCCCGGCACAGGTCAAGTTGGCGCTCGATCAAGACCCCGCCTATCTGCGCGCGCTGGCGGGAATTGATCAGGCGGAAGGCCGCCCCGCCGATGCCCAGCGCGTGCTTGCTCGCGCGCTTTCGTTGCCGTTTCCCAATAATGGCGGCACGCTTCTGTTGGGGACAAAGCTCCAGTACGCCGGAATTCTGATGCAGACCCGGCATTACGACCAGGCGCTTGCAACGTATTCGCAGGTTGCACAGAACGATCCCAACAATGTTTCCGCATGGGAAGGCATTGTCAGCGCCGAGCACGAGTTGGGCCAGGACGCCGCGGCCATTGCCAACGTAGAGAAGATGCCTGCGGCGACCTACGAGACCGCCCTGGCCGATCCCGGCTTTCTCGCCACGCTGGGTGCCATCTACCAGCAGGCGAATCGGTACGACGTGGCGCAAGGGTTTCTGGAGCGCGCCGAAAAACAGGCCATCGCCTCAGGCGCTCAGCCCAGCATCGCCCTTCAACTCCAGTTGGCGGGGATTTATCTTGCGCGCAACAACACTGACCAGGCCTACGCCATCTATCGCCGAGTGCTCGCCAGCAACCCTGACCGCGCCAGCGCGTGGAAGGGGCTTATTGCCGCGCTCACTGCGACGCATCGCGATCGGGAAGCCTTGCAGGAGATCGCGCAGATTCCTGCCCCCGTGCGCAAGCAGCTAGAAGGCGACATCGACTTTCTGCAGACTGAGGCCAGTGTCTATGCGGCCACCGGCAATACCGCCCTCGCGGTTGCGTACATGAATCGCGTCGAGGCCTGCTACGCGAAGCTGAAGGAGCCTCCGCCGCCCAACGTCGAGATTCAGAACGCGTGGCTGCTTTACAACATTGGCAACGACCGCGCGCTCTATACGGAGCTGATGCGCCTTGGCGGCCGCGGCGATCTCACACTCGCCCAGCGCGAAACTGTACAGAACATCTGGGCCAACTGGAGTGTGCGCCGCGCCGGCGCGGCGATGGATAACGGCAATGCGCAGCGGGCAGTTGAGATTCTCGAAGCTGCCTCGCAGGCATTTCCCAACAATCTCACGGTGCGCAAGGCAGTCGCTGGCGGTTTTGCCCGCGTAGGCCGCGCCAGGGAAGCGGTGGACATCTTCAAGACTGTCCCCATGCAGGATGCCTCGGCGGGAGACTTTGAAGGCGCTATCGGCGCCGCGCTGGCCGCGAACGACAAGAGCCAGGCCGAGATCTGGCTGCGTCAGGCCCTCGACCGCTTCGGCGCCGATCCCGCAATTCTGGAGCTTGCCGCGCGCTACGAGCAGGCCCGCGGCGACAACGAGCGCGCGGCCGACTACTATCGCGCTGCGCTGGCGGTTATGCCGAAGGTCTCGGCCGCAGACCGGCTGGCCCACGTTCTCGTCTACCCCGAGCAGGACGCACATGTTCACCGCGCAGTCACGGCGGCAGATCTTAAGCGCCTGCTTGATCCTGACAACGAACCGTTCTCCAAAACCACTGTTCTGCCGCCGCTGCCTGCCTACGGTCCCGATCCCTACAATCCTGCGCCGGTCGTACTGCCCAGCTCACCGCCCGTCGAAACCGTTCCGCAAATGCCTGCTGCCGCCACGCCCGGCCCCGGCGCGCGGAACAGCCATTGGCGAGAGCCATATCTGGAAAGTGGAGGCGAAGCAAGTTACGCGCGGCTTTCCCGCAACGGCGGCCGCCTGGTTCTTGCCTCCTTGACCTTCACGCGTTCCGCATTCGTTCATCCCGCCATCCAAGCTTCATCCGGAGCATTCAGTCAGGTCGAGATTGTTCCCAATCCGCCCCACTCACTGGACTCCGATGCCTGGAAGGGACTGGTCTTTTCGCTGATGGCCGGCAACCGCAATGCCGAGGCGCTTGCCGAACTGGGAAAGATCCCCTACGGCGTGCGCCGCCAGCTCGAGGCCGACATCGAGTGGGTGCAGGGAATTGCCAGCCTTTACTTTGCGGTGGGGGATACTCCCCGCGCTACGCTCTATCTCAACCGCGTAGAGAACTACGACCTCGTGCATCGCGCACCGGCGCCCGCCAGCCTCGAACTGCAGCACGCATGGCTGCTCTACAACCTCAAAGACTCGACCGCGCTCTATCCGCTTCTTCTGCGTCTCGACGCCCGCGAAGATCTGACCCCCATGCAGCGCCAGCAGGTGCAGAACCTCTGGGCCGATTGGGCCGTGCGCCGCGCCAGCAATGACATTGGCAGCGGCCACCTTGCGCGCGGTGTGCAAATCCTTGAAGCTGCGTCGCAGGACTACCCCGGCAACATGACTGTGCGCCTGGCCGTTGCCGGCGCATATGCGCGCGTGGGCCGTGCGCAGGAGGCCGTCACTCTCTATAAGTCGCTCGACTTGAACGCCGCCAGCGCAGGCGACTTTCAAGGCGCCGTTTCGGCGGCCATGTCGGCGGGCGATATGGCCCAGGCCGAAACATGGCTGCGCGCTGCATTGAGCAAGTACCCCGGCGATCCCGCCGTTCTCGGTCTCGCGGCCCGCTTTGAGCAGGCTCGCGGCAACAACGAACGTGCGGCAGCCTTCTGGCGCGCCTCCATTGCCGCAATGCCGTCCAGCTCCGGCGTCAAGAGTCTCGACAGTGGACTTGCCATGCCGCCCGGCACAACTTTTCCCAAGCCAAGCCCCGGCGATACAAAACGCCTCCTCGATCCGCGCCTCGATTCATCGCCCAGCGCGGAGCAGCTCATCCCGCTGCCTTCCTACGGTTCGCAGTCCACCGCGCAGGCGCCTGTCGCCGTGCCTGCGCAAGTCACCGCCCCTTCGAGCGAGCCGCTTCCACTTCCGGCCAGCGCCGGCTACATTCCCGGCGGACAGGAAGCTGCGCCCTCCGGTCCGGCTCTGGCGGAGCAAAGCGCGGACCAGCAGCAATTGACAGGCAGAGTCTATCTGCCGCCCAGTGAGGAGACTGTCAACACCACCAGCCCCTCGGAAATGCGCATTACGCGGCTGCCTCCGCTTACGAACAAGGGATCGGTGCCGGCCGCCAATCCGTCCTCAGCTTCGCCGCGCATGACTCCCGCAGCGACTCAGGCGCAGTATCTCTTTGCGAGTGAGACCGACAGCCAGCTCACGCAGAGTTCGACAGGCCAGATTCACAACGTCCCCAATGCGCAGGCCGGGCCGCCGCCGACGCTTCAGGCCCCGCCGTCAAACTCCGCCAGCCAGGGCGCCTACAACATGGCGCAGTACACGCCCTCGGCGCAGGAAGCCGCCACCGGAGCTTATTCCGCGCCGCCGCAGCAGGCGCAGCCTGCGCTGCCTCCAGCCAAGCCTCGCGCCGGCTCAAAGGCGCCTCGCCGGCAAAAGTCGTACAAACGTCCGCAGAGACCAGCTTCCACGCTGCCGGCCACCAATCCAGCGCCCGCAGCGGCCGCACCACCGGCTGAAGCTGCTCAGCCGGCCCTGGCGCAGCAACCCCTTCCTGTGCCGCAAGAGACAGCTACGGAAGGCGCGACCTCTACCGGTCTTACCGACCAGGATCTCGAGCAGCGCAACCTCCCGCCGCTGCGTGGCCCCTGGATACGCCTCCGGCGTCAGAGCAGCCCCTTGAGCCCGCGCGACGAAGCCGAGATGCAGTTGCAGGCTATCGAGAGCAGCTATAGCGGCTGGCTTGGCGGTAGCGCACTGCTCAACTACCGCACCGGCGATCCCGGCTACAGCCAGTTGGCAGCCATCGAGGCTCCCTTTGAGGCGTCGGCTCCTCTTGGGCTTCATGCGCGTATTACGGCTGTCGCGCGGCCCGTCTTTCTCGACTCCAGCCAGGCCACGGGAAGTTCCGTCATCAGCGTCACCGAGTCAACGGTCTCCGGGTCGTGTCTCGTGACGATCCCACAACCGATCGGCACCGAGGCGGCCTCGCAGAACTTCACGCCCTGCACTTCGCCCGCCATCGGATCGCTGACTCCGCCCGCGCAGCAGAACGCCGTCGGCCTTGGTGGCGAACTGCAACTGGCCTTCCCAACCTTCGCCATTGCCGCCGGCTACACTCCGTATAACTTTCTCGTCTCCACCTTTATGGGCCGAGCCATGTGGAGACCCGGCAACGGTCCCATCATCTTCAGCTTCACCCGCGACTCCGAAAAGGACTCGCAGCTCTCTTATGCAGGTCTGCGCGACCCGGCGGGCAACACCCTCGGCAACAAAGGTCAGATTTGGGGCGGGGTGGTCTATAACGACGGCCATGTGCAAATCGCGCACAGCGATGCGCAATCGGGTTTCTATTTCTCAGCCGGCGGCCAGTACCTCACCGGCTACCATGTTCTCAACAACAACCGCGTCGATGGCGACGGTGGCGCATGGTGGCGCGTCTTCACCGAGCCGGAGTATGGCAACCTGAGCGTAGGCGCCAACTTCTTCGCCATGCATTACGCGAACAATCAGAACGCCTTCACGCACGGCATGGGCGGCTACTTCAGTCCGCAGGGTTACTTCCTCGCCAACGTGCCCTTTACCTGGTCAGGCCACTACATCAATCGCTGGCATTACAACGTTGAGGGCGCGGTCGGCGTGCAGGCCTTTCAGCAGGATTCCGCGCCGCTGTGGCCGCTGGCCGCCGACAAGCCGCTTGAAATCTCGCAAAACAACCCCATGCTGCCCAACAACACGACGGTGAGCGGAAACTACGATTTTCACAGTCAGGCTGCCTACCAGTTCAGCCCCCACTGGTTCGTTGGCGGCTATCTGGCAGCCAACAACTCGCGCAATTACACCTTCACTTCGGTGGGATTCTTCGTGCGCTTCGTTTTCCGTGCACAGCCCTCCACTGCCACCACCCCCACCGGCCTCTTCCCGTGGGATGGCTTCAGGCCGTTCAGCGTGCCATAGCGCCGGTATCCAACCATGGGCCGAGGCCGCGCTCTGCGCTATTGCAGCGTCAGTGTGCCTTTGCCGTTGTCGTCATTACAGCTCCCACTGGTTCCAAAAAGACCGTAGGTGAGCGCAATCGTCTTGCCGTCCGCGGAGAGCGTGCCGGCGTACCCAAAGCCCTCCTTTGACGTGATATTCAACTCCCCGCCGAATGTGTTGCCCACGAAGCTGGTGTTCACCTGCAACGCAGTGGAGGTGAGGCAGGAATAGCCGGATACGCTGAGGGTTCCCGTGAGTCCAAGGAATCCGGAAGAGTTAGGTGAGTTGCTCTGGTTCAGAACCATGGTCACGGTAAAATTCTGTCCCAGGTTCTGCGAGGCAACAGTCCCCGAATAGGTTCCGTTGATCGCCGGATACTCGGTTCCGGTGATGGCTCCCTGCGTACCGCAGGCGCCGGTCAGGGCGAAGCTGCCATTCGACAGGGTCGCACCGCTTACCATGCCGCTCATAGTAAAGACCGGGCTGTTTGAGGAAGACGCCGAATCTAGCTTGAGTTTGCCATTGCCGTCAATTGTGCCAGTCAGTGAGGGGTCCATGCCGGAAAGTGGACCTCCGCAGCAGCCGGCGACGCAAATCTGAGGTTCCGGCGGTAGCACCACCGTGCCCCACACGTCCGCGCCATTCGATAGAAGATAGACGGGAAGCGAAGTGGTCCCGCTGCTGGCGGCGGCAGCGGAAAACTCCCAGTTGCCTGTGACAGTTACCGGTGTGAGCGGAGAGTGCGAACTTCCGCCGCAACCGGCGATGCCGGCCACCGTACTCGCGCAAACAATCGCTACGGTAATGTAACCTCTGCATCCCGCACGAGCTTGGGAAGTCATAATAAGTACCTCCCATCTCTTAGATGTATCCGAGCCCTCAAACAGTATAGACAAAAAATAGACGCTGAAATTACATCCACTGACCTCAATCGAATGGAGCTCTTTTATGGCCGGCGCAGCGGCTTCTGGATCGGCACCACCTGCACGGTCACGTCGCGCACTTCCGACAAAAACCGGTTCAGCACAGAGCCGTGCCAAAGAACGTCCCAGCGCGAGCGCGCCGACTGTCCGAAGACCACGTGCGAGATGCTTTCCTGTTGCGCAAAGCGGATGAGGGCGTCGGAGACGTTGCGGTCAGTGAGCGTAACCACCCGCGCACCCAGATCGCGCGCCATGCGCTGGTACTCCTCGACGCGATGAAATGCTTCGGGGTCGCTGTGCCCCTTGTCGTCGGGCCGCGCGACGTAGACGGCGTACCAGTTGCTCGCCAGACGCCCCGCGATGCGCGCGCCTACACGCAACAGCCGTTCCGTGCCGGGCCGTGTGCTAAGGCAGACCATCACTTTCTCGGGGATTGGCGCCTGCTCCAGGCCCTGTGTGCGGCGGTACTCGGCAGCCCGGCTGCTGACCTGCTCCGCGGTGGTGCGCAGCGACAGCTCGCGCAGCGTGTTCAGGTTGCCTTTGCGGAAGAAGTTGGCCAGCGCCTGTTCCACCTTTTCCGGCGCATAGATCTTTCCCTGCCGCAGACGCTCGCGAAGCTGCTCTATCGTCAAGTCCACGTTTACCACTTCGCCGGCGCGCTTGAAGAAGCTGTCGGGAACCGTTTCGCGGATCGTGGTGTTGGCCGAGCGATTCACCGCGTCGTTCAGCGTTTCCAGATGTTGAATATTGACCGCGGTCATCACGTTGATGCCCGCATCGAGCAGGTCCAGTATGTCTTCGTATCGTTTGTGGTTTCTGCTGCCCGGCACGTTGGTGTGGGCTAGTTCGTCGACAATCACGGTATGCGGATGGCGCGCGATGATCGCATCCACGTCCATCTCTTTCAGGTTCACGCCGCGGTAGGGAATGACCTTTTGTGGAATCACCTCGAGGTCGCGGATGCGCGCCTCGGTCTCTTTTCTGCCGTGGGACTCCACGAGGCCGATGACGATGTCGACGCCCTGCTGGTGCTTCATGTTGTAGGCGTCGTTCAACATGTCGTAGGTTTTGCCTACGCCCGGCGCCGCGCCGATGTAGATGCGCAGCTTTGCGGCTTCAGGGGTCTTTTCCAGCTTGATCTCGGCCATCGCTCAGCCCACCTCCACGGGATGACGGTCTTCTTCCACCGCTGCCACGGGAAGTGTGAATCGGAAGGTTGAACCGTGACCGAGCCGGCTCTCCACGGCGATTTGCCCGCCGAGCGACTCGACGAGGCGACGGACCAGCGCCAGACCCAGGCCGGTGCCGCGCTCGGAAAATGGATTGAACCGGTCGAAGATCGATTTCAGCCGTTCAGCTTCAATGCCGCGCCCGGTGTCGCGCACACTGAACTGCACAAAGTTCTTGCTCTCTTCGGCGGCGAGAAGAATCTCGCCCTCCTCCGATGTATAGCGAATCGCATTCGACAGCAGATTGTCGAGAATAGAACGCAGAGCGCGGCGGTCGGCGCGCACCATGGCCAGATCGGCATAAGCCTGGACATCCACGCGGATATGCTTTTTCGCAGCCTCGTCCAGAAAGCGGTTGCGCGCTTCGTTCAAGGCTTGCAGTGGGCGGATGTTCTCGATCTTCATTTCGCGTTTGCCTGAGTCGAGTTCCGCTACCTCGACGAGGTCTCCCATGAGGTCGTCCAGATTTTCGGCGTCCTGGCTGGCTTGAGCCACCAGTTCGGTCTGGAGCGCAGTCATCTCGCCGCTGAAGCCCTGAGCCATTGCATAGAGCCCACGCCGCAAATGCAGGAGCGGATCGCGCAGCTTGCGGCTGGCTATGGCTATGAATTGTGTTTTGAAGCGGTCGATGTCCTGCAGACTGGTCACGTCTTCGAGGGTTGTGACTGCGCCGAGCAGACGGCCTTCAGAGTCGCGCATGGGCGTGGTGCGCAGGCGATAGCTGCGTTCCTTTTGGCCAATACGCGTGGGCAGCATGGCCGCTTCGTCTTCCGCGGCCACTGCCTTCTGCATGGAAACGGCATCGCGGATGGCGTTCAGGATCTTGTCGCCGCCAGGCGTGCTCGCCAGAGCCATGCGGTCGCCGGCAGCCTCACCCAGCAGTTCGGAGGCGGCCTGATTGACCTTCAACACGTGCCCCTTGCCGTCGGTGACGATTATCGGCTCGAAGATCGATTGCAGCACGGCGTCGGAGAGTTGAAACTCCATCTGCCGCCGCCCCGCTTCGGTGTCGCGCAGCTCGCGAAGGCGTACGGCAATCCGGTTCAGCTCGCTGGCGATGCGGCCAAAACTGTCTTTGCTGCTCCATTCGACGCGGTGCTCAAGATTGCCCTGAGCGATGCGCTGCGTATCGCGCGCGAGCTTCTGAATCGGCAGCAGGACAGACAAGATGGTTGCCGCGGCGATGAGCAGAGCGGCAACGCCGAATGCATACGCCAGATGAGTCAGTCCTGCGGCTGCCAGCGCCCGGTGCGCGGCAATCGCCAGGCCCGCCGTCAGCAAGCCGAGGAGCGCGCAACCGAGAATGAGTCGCTGGGTAAGGTTGGGCATCTCTGCTTATCCGTGTCTTTGAAAGGTTGACTCTTTCATTCTCGCGGATACGGCCGCTCTCTGCAAAGCTCGGCCGATGTTTCTCTTCCATTGGCGCGACAAATGAGTTGCGCTGTGAACGCGATCGCTCCTGGGCTGAGCTCCGTTGGCGCCTTGGCTCTTCACGGAATCTGGCAGACGGCCAGTGAATCGTTGTGCCAGCGGCAGAGGAGACCGCGCGGCTGCGGATAGGAGACCAGCGCCCAATCCACGCCAAAGGTCGATTTGAGCCGCTCGAAGTCGGCAAGCTGAAAGTTGCGCCAGCCTTGCTGAGCAGCAACCTGACGGTCCCAGGCCGGTCCCAGATCGGGCACCTGCGTGACCACAGCGGCATCCTTGATTGCATCGGCCAGTTGGCTGCGCTCCGCAAGCGCCCTGAAAGAGTGGAAATCCTCGCCGGGCGCTTCCAGATAATGCGGATCGAGCGCAAAGTATGCATTCACCGGCGTGTTGACCCGGATCCAGGCGAATGCCTGAAGCCAGGGATTGGCAGGCTGCTGCCCCGGTAGCTCGAGGTGCTGTACGTCGCCGAGCTCCATGCGCTGGCTAAGGAACATGCCGCCGTTCACGGCAAGTAGAAACACAGCCCAGCGCCACGCGGCCCTCTTCAGCAGGTACCGGCCCAGCATCGCGCCGCCAGTCATGGCGAAGAGAAAATACTCAAGCTGCAGGTAGCGCATGGGCTGCAACGGTACCAGCCGCACCGGAGCAAAAGGCGCAAGCAGAACCATTGCGATCGCCTGCTGAAAGACACCGTAAAACAACACCGCCGACGCAAATCGCGCCAATTGCGTCTCTCCGCGCTGGAGGGCAAAGCGCCAGAGCAGGGCAAAAAAGACCAGCGGCGCCAGTGCGCCCAGCCATTCGTACCAGGCCCACTGGTAGAGGAAGAAAAAGTGCCGCGATTCAGTAGCCTTGAGCCAGGCGGGGGCAGCCGGCTCAAAGACCCAGCCCAAGGGCATGAACACGGCGGCCGAACTCTGCATTGCCCGCAGTCGAAACCGTGCCGGGCGGAGCGGAGTCAACGCGAGAAACAGGCAGAAGGAAATGCCGAAGGCGCCCATGATGGGGTGCATCGCAAATGCGATGATAAGCAGCAGAATCGCCTGCCACAGATTCCCTGCGAAAATGCGCCAGACCGCCAGCAAGATCAGGGCCGCGGCCAGATTGCGCGGGTGCAGATGCTGATCGGCCAAGTACAGCGCGGTACCGGAAACAGGCAGCGTCAACATGGCGGCGACCAGCGCCACGCCTGCCCAGCGCGCCGCGGCGTCGCGGAACAGCAGGTTCAGAATCTTCCTGGTTGCCAGCAGAATCAGAAACAGCGAGACAAACTGCCAGAACAGTTCGGCCCACGCCAGCGGCATGCCGGTCCAGCGGACAAAGTGGGCCATGAATCCGTCGAAGATGGTGGCCTGCATTTGCAGTTGGAAGAAGCGGGCGTCGAAGGGGAAGAGTGCGGGGTTCAGGCGCGCTTTTACAGCGGACAGATAAACACCGTCGTCTTCGAGGCCGGGATGGTAGCCCATCACCAGAAATCCCAGCACGGTGAAAAAGAGAACGCCAAGGAGGTCAACAGAGAGCCGCTGGCGCATTGGCCTGGATTCGTTCTCCGCTTCCTGAGGAGCTATTAGGGGATGCGCCACAGTAGTTAGCATACCGGAGCAAGCTGCAGGGGCGAACTGAAGTCTCTTGGCGCCGCATGGGCCTTTCCGCTGAATTCACCTGTCTTGAGTCGCATCGCCGGCGCCAACTTGCCAGCTTTCACTTCGAAGGTGTTTGCGATTGCCCGTTGCAGGTTTCTGGCTAGAGCTGCGGCAGGAGATCGCGCAACAGCAGAAAGATGACCACGCCGGCGAAAAAAACCAGCGCCATGCGAATGCCAGGCTCGCGGTTGACCTCAGGCACCAGGTCGGTGGCGGCCACATAGAGCGCGACTCCCGCAGACACCGGCAGGCCGTAAGGAACCCAATGCGGCATCAGTTGGATCACAAGCACTCCGACCAGCGTAGCCGCCGCCAGTGTGACGGCAGAATAAAAGGCCGATGTGCGGCTGCGTCCGCTGGCCATCATCACGCTCGCCATGGTGAATCCCTCCGGCCCCTTGTGCAGCAGAATGGCGAGAAAAATCAACCAGCCGAGCCAGTTCGAGAGCGCGAATCCCGATCCGATCGCCACGCCGTCGAAGATCGAGTGCACGGTCAAGCCCCCCAGCACGGAGAAGCTTGTGTGTTTTGAGACAAACTCGTTGGTGTGCGTCTCTTCGCCGTAGTGGAAATGCGCGTTGATGGTGTGTTCCAGCAGATGCATCGCGCAATAGCCGGCCATGATCAGCGCCGGACCCAGCTTGAGATTGAGCCGAATGCTCTCCGGTGTCATCTCCAGCAGAGCTGTGGCCATCAGGAATCCCGCGCCCAGCGCGACGAAATAGCGCAGATAACGTTCCACGCCGCGCGCTCGCACCAGTACAAAGCCGCCAGCCACGTCGGCCAGTGCGGCAATGGTTCCGAGAATAAGCGAGGTCGTGAGCATCTTTCGAGAGGCGTCAGGTCATAGAAACATTGGACTGAAACCTGGTACCTGTTTTCACCCGCTGTGCCGAATGTGCAGCACGTCTCCATCCTGCACGATATATTCTTTCCCCTCCAGCCGCAGTGTACCTCTGGCGCGCGCAGCGGCTTCCGAGCCGGCGTCGAGCAAGTTGTCCCAGCGAATGGTCTCGGCGCGAATGAAGTGGTGTTCAAGATCGGAGTGGATCGCTCCAGCCGCCTGTGGCGCCTTGGAGCCAGTAGGCACCGTCCAGGCGCGGCACTCGTCCTCGCCGGCTGTGAAGAAGCTGATCAGTCCTAACAACTCGTAGCTCTTGCGAATCAGGCGCACCAGCCCGCTTTCGTGCAGGCCGTAGCTCTCCAGAAAGTCCGCTGCCTCGGCGTCGTCCATCTCGGCAAGTTCAGCCTCCACCTTGCCGCAGATCGCGGTGGCCGCTGCGTTTGGCCGGCGTGCGATGTCGTTGAGCTTGTAGCGGCTTACGGCGGCATCCAGATCGTCGCCCAGGGTCGCGCTCTCACTCACATTCAGCACATACAAAATGGGCTTTTGCGACAGAAACATGAAGCCGCGAATGAGCTTCTTTTCCTCCGGCGTCATCTCCAACTCGCGCAGCGGAGTTTCTTTTTCGAGGCACTCTTTCGAGCGGAGCAGGAGTGCGTGTTCGCGCTCCAGATCGGCGGTGCGCGCCTTTTTCAGGTCTTTCTCCACGCGTTCGATGCGCTTCTCCACCTGCGCCAGATCGCTCACGATCAGGTCGAACTCGACGTTCTTCGCGTCGCGCAGCGGATCGATCGGTCCCACATGAGGCACGGCGTCGTTCTCAAACGCGCGCAGCACGTGAATGAGCGCGTCGACGTTGCGCAGGTTGGTGAGGAAGGCGGTCTCCTTGAGCGACTCCTGGCCGATGGCCGCTACGTCGACGTACTCAACTGAGGCGTAGGTGGTCTTCTTCGGGGAATAGAGAGCGGAAAGCTTGTCGAGGCGCTCGTCGGGTACGCGCGCCACGCCG
>JAJYFA010000117.1 GCA_021790995.1 Acidobacteriota bacterium | reverse complement strand
AGAGGCAACTGCCCGGGGCTCCGGCCCTTGTGCGATCTCGCGATAAACAAGCACCGTAAACAGCAGGCCAAGCAGCGTGTAAAGTCCCATGAAGCCAAGCAGCGTAAATAGCCCGTTGCTGGCGGAGACTGTATTGGAGAAGCCCTCGTTGGTGCGCATCAGCCCGTAGATGAGCCAGGGCTGGCGGCCGAGTTCGGCCGTCATCCATCCGGCGGTGTTGGCGATGTAAGGCAGCGGGAAACTCAGCAGCAGCGCCCACAGCACCCAGCGCGATCGATCCAGCCGCCCTCGCCAGAGCAGGAAGGCGGAGACGATCATGATCAGGACAAACCATGTTCCCAGGCCCGCCATGATGTGGTAGGCGTAATAAAGCAGCGGCAACGTGTCCGGCCACTGGTCGCGCGGGAAGCGGTCAAGCCCCTGCACTTCGGCCTTGGTGGTGCCGTAGACGAGAAAGCTCAACACATCGTTGACTGCGATTGGGTTGTCGATCTGGCCTGTCTGCTCGTTGGGCTGGCCGACCAGCACGATGGGCGCGCCAATCTCGCTGTGGAAGAGGCCCTCCATGGCAGCCATGGCCGCCGGCTGATTCTGCGCCACATATTTGCCGGCCAGATCCCCCGTGGGAAAGATGATCGCGATCGATGAGATTACGCCTGCGATGACACCCACTTTGAGGAAGATGCGGCTATATTCGCCCTTGCGTCCGTCCAGCAGATAGAACGCGCCCACAGCGCTCATGACAAATGCCCCCGTGACCACTGCCCCGGTCATGTTGTGCATGTACTGGAGCAGTGCCCAGGGATTCAGCAGCAACTGCCAGAAACTGAGCACTTCGAAGTGCCCGTCGGGCAAACGGGCGTAGGCCACGGGATGCTGCATCCAGGCGTCCGTGACGATGATAAAGAAGCCGGAGATCCACGAACCCAGCCAAACCATGACCGCCGAGAACCAGTGCAAACGGGGCGAAATGCGCTTTCCGCCGTAGAGGAACAGGCCCAGAAATGCCGATTCGAGAAAGAAGCTGAAGACGCCTTCCATGGCCAGCGGCTGGCCGATGACGCCGCCCGAGAGCCGCGAGAAACGCGCCCAGTTGGTGCCAAACTGAAACTCCATGGGAATGCCCGTGACCACTCCCATGACGAAGTTGATGCCGAAGATGCGGCCCCAGAAACGCGCCGCGCGATCCCAGTCTTCGCTGCCCGTGCGGAGCGCTACCGTCTTGAGAACGACGATCAGCAGGGCCAGACCCATGGTGAGCTGTGGAAACAGGTAGTGAAAAGTGACAGTGAAGGCAAAATGCAGCCGGTCAATAATCTCGGCGCTCATCGAAAGCCTCCTTGTGCGGGGCGCGAGCAGCAAATGAGTAGATGCTGTACCCGGAGGTTGAGTTCAACAATCAAATATAGGTGGCCCGCCGAACTTTTCCGAAAAGAATCGGATTGCGGACCTCCATACTCGAAACGGAATTCTAGCTCTTACGGTAACTTAAGTGATTGGCGCAAGCAAACTCTACTCTCATGGATTCGCACGGCAATCGCATTTGGAATCATAACCACGAGCAATCGCCGCTTTGAAAGGATCCGCTTGCAAAATCTCCCTCTCTGCTCTGCCGATGATTTCCCGCCTTCGGCGCATACTCTTCTCACGGCGCTCAAACCAGACCCGGGTTCGCATTTGCACGCACGCTCCACGAACTTGAGCATTTGCCCCGAACGCCTGTGGGGAAAGACGGGTTTTGAAAGGGCACGGCTTCAGCCGTGCCGTAAGGGCTGCAAAATCAACGCGGCTTTAGCCGCCGAGGGACGTTTTTCGTGGCATCTCGACTTTCACTAGAGACTGCTAACCCCAATGCCATCAGGATTCTGGACGCAAACCGCTGAAAGGAGAGAACTTGCCTTACTTTGATCTCGCTAGATCCAAGAAAACAAATAGCTTATTTGCAGAAACCGTAGAGGGGGCCCCTGTGCCACAGACTCGCCGAAATCCGCAGCCATGAATTCTGCAAGGGCATTGAAGACCTGCATTGGTTCGAGGCTGCCGGGATTGAGAAAGGTTTTGTGATGGTCGCCGCGTTTCTGTAAAGATGGAGTGGGGGTCAGGGAATGCGGATTGGAATCGTCGGCGGCGGCATCGCGGGATTGGCCGCCGCCTATGAGCTTGCAAGGGCGCGCAGCGGCGGCGTGGACGTCGAATACACGCTCTTTGAAGGGCGCCCGCAGCTGGGTGGTTCGCTGGCTTCGGAGATTGTGAACGGCGCGGTGCTGGAGCGCGGGCCCGATTCTTTCTTGAGCGAAAAGCCCGCGGCGGCCGAACTTTGCCGCGAATTGGGACTGGGCGGCGAGCTGATCCCCTCGAACGACGCCGCGCGCAAAACCTACATTGTCACCCGCAATCGCCTGGTGGCGCTGCCCGATGGGCTCATGTTTCTGGTGCCGACCAAGCTGGCGCCGACGGCGCTGACGCGCCTGTTCAGTCTGCGCACCAAGACGCGTATGGCGCTGGAGCTGCTGCATCCTCCTCGCCCGAGCGAAGGCGATGAGTCGGTTGCGGCGCTGGTGGAGCGGCACTATGGCCGCGAGGCCGTGGACCGGCTCGCCGACCCGCTGCTGAGCGGCATCTATGGAGGCGATTCCACGCAACTGAGCGCGCAAACAGTGTTGCCGCGGCTGGTTGAGATGGAGGCGAAGTACGGCTCGCTCACGCGCGGCATGTTGGCGGCGCACCGCAAGATGCGCGAAATGGCGAAAAACTCGCCCAAAACGCAAAACCGCGGTAGCGCAATTTTCACGGCTTTGCGCGGTGGAATGCAGCAGATGGTGGATGCGATCGTCGCGCGCCTCGATGCGGTCAGCCTGCGCACGGCCACGCCGGTGACTGGAATCGAGAAGACTCGGCAAGGCTGGCGCATCGACGCCGGTGGCGTCAGCGAGGATTTCGACGCGTTGATCGTGGCCGCTTCCGCGTGGGCTGCCGCGGATCTGCTCGCCCCGGTCGATGCTGCGCTCGCCAGTGAGCTGGGCGCGATTCCGTACTCGTCGTCGATCACCGTGAACCTGATCTACGACAAGTCGCGGATCGGCGCGCTGCCTGAAGGCTTTGGATTTCTGGTTCCGGCGGTTGAAGGCCGCGACATGCTGGCCTGTACCTTTTCGCATCGCAAGTTTGTGGGACGTACGCCGCAGGGCAAGGCGGTCTTTCGCGCGTTTCTGGGCGGTATGAGGCACACCGAACTGCTCGCCGAGAGCGACGAGGCGCTGGTGGCGACCGTGCGTCGCGAGATGCGCGAGATTCTCGGCGCAAGGACGATCGGCGCCGCGGCGGAGCCTGAGTTCGCGCAGGTGACGCGCTGGAGCCGCGCCATGGCGCAGTACGCCGTCGGCCACAAGGCGCGCATGGGGCGGATCAGCGCTCGCCTGGCTGCGCTGCCCGGATTGCGCCTCGTGGGCAACGCCTACGACGGCATCGGCGTGCCCGATTGCATCCGCCTCGGCCGCAAGGCGGCGCGGGAACTTGTGGGCGTCGAAGAGCCGGCGCAGGCACCGAGGGTCTAGCTGGGATCGCCGGTCGAACTGGCGAACCCGCGGCGCCGCTTGAGCGGCGCCAGCCTGCGAAACCGTGAGCGGCTTATTTGATCCGCCGCGGACCTTCATCGCCAGCAAACACCTGACTTTGTTCCTCGTATACTTGACCTGAGAAGATGACCGCCCGCAGCGATACATTTTTGTCCACGATTCTGGCCTCGACGCGCGCTACTTTGCACGCGTCGAAAGAAGCCGTGCCTCGGGCCGGACTGGAGCGCCGCGCCGCCGCGCACCATCCGCGTGGCTGGGCAGCGGCGTTGCGCAGCCTGGCCGCGGTTGGTCCCGCCGTGATTGCCGAGATCAAGAAGGCATCGCCCTCGAAAGGCTTGATCCGCGCAGACTTCGATCCTGAATGGCTGGCCCGGCGTTACCGTGCCGGAGGCGCCGCGGCGCTCTCGGTGCTCACGGACGAGCCATACTTCCAGGGTAGTCTGCGCAATCTGGAACTCGCCTCGGCTGCCGTGCCGCTGCCTTGCCTGCGCAAGGACTTCATCGTCGATGAGTACCAGATTGTTGAGGCGCGCGCGCACCGCGCCGACGCGATTCTGCTCATCGCCGCCGCGCTCGGCGCCGCGGATCTGAAGCGCCTTGCCGAAGCCGCCCGTGCGCTCGCCCTCGACGTGCTGGTCGAAGTGCATACCGCGGACGAATTGACTCTGGTGCTGGACACACTGGGCAAGAATGGCGCCGACGCCATCGGCGTGAACAACCGCGATCTCAAGACCTTCGAGGTGCGGCAGGAGACCTCGCTCGCGCTTGTCGACCGGATTCCAGCGAGCGTGGTGCGCGTAACGGAGAGCGGCATCGCGACGCGCGAAGACATCGTGCGTCTGCGCCAGGCCGGCTTCGACGCGTTTCTCGTCGGCGAAAGTCTGATGCGCCAGCCAGATCCCGGTGAGGCGCTGGCCGCGCTTCTGAAGCCATGAATCTCTGGATCAAAATCTGCGGCAATACCTCGCTGGCCGACGCGCAACTGGTCGCCGAAGCTGGCGCTGACGCGGCAGGCTTCGTCTTTGCGCCCAGCCCGCGGCGCGTGACGGCGGAGCAGGTTGCAGAGATCGTGCCGCATCTGCCGCCAGCACTAGAAAGGATCGGCGTGTTTGTGGATGCGACGCTTGAGGAGATCGCGGCCACTGTCGACAAGGCGGGACTGACCGGCGTGCAACTGCACTTCGATGCGCCGCCCGCTCTGCCGGCGCGGCTGCGCGGGCGATTCGGGCCGGGGCTGCGCATTCTGCGTGTCGTGCACTTCGACTCTGCCGCCGGGGAGCGTGTCGCGGCCGTCGCCGCCGATACGAACCTCGATGTGCTTCTCGTCGACTCGCGCGCGGCCGGCGCGGTCGGTGGCACGGGATTGGCGTATGACTGGAATGCCGCACGGCGCTCGATCTTCGATTCAGCCGCACAAATGAAATTGGTTGCGGCGGGCGGACTGACGCCTGAGAATGTGGCGGAGGCGATTGCCACACTGCGCCCCTGGGGCGTGGACGTTGTGAGCGGCGTCGAATCCGTGCCGGGGCGCAAGGATGCAGCCAAGGTACAGGCGTTTATAGCCACTGTGCGCGGCGCGGAGACTTCCGGATGAAAAGATCTTGTCTTGAATGTGCACGGCTGAAGAGGCGCCAAAAGCGATCGATGGAATCAACGGGGCATCCTTGATTCCTGCATCGGGAATGCTCCGTACCGCTCCGCTGGTGTGGTCTGCCAGATATCCGGAATGCGATTCAGGCAATTTCCGCAGGCCAGAGGGGCGGCAGGAGAGAAAGCACAATCCTTTCTATTCGCCGGACTTGATGGACGCCATTTTGGCAAGCATGTCCTTTTGCCAAGTGTCCTCGCCGTCGTATCCAACTTGCGTCCAGAGCCAGACGCCCTTTGGATTGAGCAGCCAGTTCTGCGGGATTGCGTAACCGTTGAGCAGATTGACAGTGTACGAGTAAGCTGGCAATACCGGGAAGGTGTAGCCCTTCTTTTTGAGGAACGGTTCCACCAGTCCCGGGTCCTCGTCGATGTCGAAGGTCAGGATCTGGATGTCGGAGCGTCCTTTCACCTGTTCGTAAAGCTTTTCGAGATGCGGTAGCTCTGCCTGGCAGGGCCCGCACCATGTGGCCCACAGGTTGATGAGGGTTACTTTGCCGTGAAGGTCAGCGAGCTTCCACGTCTTTCCGCTGAGATCGGTCAGCGAGAAGTCGGGCAGCGACTGGGCGGGCTTCTCCCAGCGCGAGGCATCGGCGTTGGCGGCAGGCTTGGAGATGCCTGGGCACCATGCATTCCACGCGGATTCGCTCCCGCCAAGCTCCTTCCACAATGCGCGCGACTCGTCGCCGAGCGGATCCTTCAAAATCCCTTCACTCATCTTCGGCGGCTCCAGCCGTGTATCCAGCGCCATCCGGTAATAGGCGAGGCCGTCGGCTTTGTGGTTCTCCAACACGGCAAGCCGCGCGCGGTTTTGCCAATAATTGGAGATGTTCTCCTGATCTTTAGGCGCAGGCCCATTCACTTCGGCTTTGATGGAAGCGACTGCATCCGGCTGGTGAGCGCGAGTGGCCGCGAGCAGCAGAGCGCCGTCGATCTCGTTGTCGCGGCTCCAGTGGTACTTCGCCGTGTGGTCGATATCCTTCTGCGAGCGATCGTCGTTGGCGCCTTCGACGGCGTCGGACTTGGCGTAAAGATCCTGCGCTTGCTTCAACAGGTCGAGTGCCCGCGCAGGCTCCCAGTGGTGATCGAGCAGAAACTCTCCCGCATAAAGGTAGATAAAAGATTGCGGTCCCCAACTGTTCGTCAGGTCGTTGACAAACGCATTCATCACCGCGAGTCCGTCCACCTCGCTCAGTGATTCATCGCCATTGGTCGCAAAGAAGGCCTCTTCTACCAGTTCATTGTGCGCGTCGGGAAACTCGTGTAGCCATTGATTGATCGCTGCTCGGTTTGCCGCGCGCCACTTCTTCCAACCCGCAACGTCGTTTTGGTCCGCAGGCTTCGGGTGGGCGTCGCGCCAGCGGCTCTTGACGATCGAGAGCGCTTCTTCCGAACCGGGATACGCCTTCAGCAGTGCGTCCTGCATGGCGGTGATCGTTTCCTGCGTTGTGCCGCTTTGCTTGTAGCCGTCGATCAGGAACGCCACCCAATTGGCGTCCGGCTTCGGGTTCGCCTTCTCCAGCCGGACTAAGTCCCCCGCGACCTTTTTCCGCTCTGCGGGATAGTCGGCCGGCGAAGTGAGGCGGAATTCGAGTTGCCACAAGAACTTGTAGTTCTTCAATATGGAGGGGTCGGTTGCCTTGGCGAGATAAGCGCGCTCAGCTGTTGCCACCTTGGCCTGCAAGTCCATATCTTTGACGAGCAACCAGCGCATGTTGGCGTCGGTTGACGTGGGGCAAAGCCCCCAGAACTTTCGCAGGTTTTCCCGTTCCTTGTTTTTGTCCATCGCTTTCCCGCTCGAATAGATAGCTGTCAGGTAGGCATAGGGCCACGGGAAACTCGGTGCCAGGGCGATGGCTTTGTTGTCCAGTGCAATGCTCTCTGGCGTGTCTTTGCCTCGCAGCGCCGTTGCCGCCAGGTAGAGCATGAGCGGATCGTTCGGATTCTCCTTTACTCTTTCCTGTAACGCGGCCTGGAGCTTTGCCAGCAGTTCGGGCTTGAGCGCGCTCTGCATCCTCGCATTGCCGATCAGGCGCTGCCAGGGCTGGATCTCGCGCGGGAATTGTTTCATTAACTCGGTCGCAACCAGCGGGGTAAGCGCATTGCGCTCGTTGTAGGAGAGCTTTTCGAAATCCGGACCGCCAAGCTTGTCGTGCAGAATTCTTTCGAGCTTCGGCGGCGCTTCGCAGCCTGGAAGCGGGAGTGCGTCTTGCGTTGCAGCAAGCCTGGGTGTTCCTGCCATGGATGCAGCCAGAAGAGCAGCGGTGAGCCACTTGTGCGACATATGGAAGGTCCTTTCTAAACTGCCCGTCTCATCAACCCGCTTATCTGCTTCCGCGCGGTAGGCCTAAGGGTTTGAGCGTCGACCTGCCCGCGATGCTGGGGCGCGCAGCTCGTGAGCCCGGCTGTTGGCCTGCAATACGGTAGAGTACCGGTCCATGATCCTGCGAAGACGACATTCAACCGATTCTACGCATTGGGGCACGAGTTCACCATGAAATTCTAAGCATCTGGGGTACGAGCAAGAGATAGCCAAACTTCTTATCCCGAGCCGATTGGGCACCAACTCTGTCTGTTGAAGATTCCTCGCGTCGTCGCCCTGCTCCGCCGTGTTAGAGTGAGATTCCACGGAGGCTACGATGGTGGCGGACGCTCGGCTTGCGGCGAACGGCGAAACAATCGAGCTGCAGCAGCAGGTGGCGCGCCTCCAGGCGCTTCTCGAGGCCTCGCGCCAGGTGCACTCCACCATCCGCGAGGAAGAAGTGATGGAGTCCGTGCTGCGCATCGTGGTGCGCGAGCTGGAGATGGCCGGCGCCGTGTTCGCCGGCACTGAACTGGCTTATGGCGATGCCGCAAACGATGCCGAGGGCCTGCTCGCCTTTCCGCTTGCAGACCGTGACGGCAACACCATGGCGGAGCTGCTGGTCGCCTCGCCCGGCGGGCGTGAGCTGACACTCTACGAAGCCGATTTCCTGGAGGGTCTGGTGCTGCAGGCCGCTGTGGCGCTGGAAAACGCCCGCAATCACAAACGCAATATTGAGTTCGCGCGCCTCCACCAGGATCTCGAAGCGGCGCGCCGCATTCAGCGTTCGCTTCTGCCGCAGAAGCTGCCCGACATTCCCGCCTATTCGCTAGCCTTTCGCTCCGACACCTGCTATGAAGTGGGAGGCGACTATCTCGATATTCTGGAGCAGCCCGACGGCAGTCTGCTGATGGCCGTGGCCGACGTGGCCGGCAAGGGACTGGCGTCGGCCATCATGTCGATGAGCTTTCGCGGGGCCTTTCAGGGCATGGCGGCGGCTGACATGCCGCTCGGCGAACTCGCCACGCGCATGAACCAGCACCACTGGGCTGAAGGTGAAGAGTCGCGGCGCCGCTACGTCACGGCGATCTTCGTGCGCCTCCATCCTGAGGCGGACGAGCTCGAAGTCGTCAACGCCGGCCACAATCCAGGCTTCCTCGTCGAGCCTGGCAAAGAACCGTACCAGTTCCATGCTGCCGGTACCCCGCTGGGCCTGCTGCCCGGCATGAGCTACGCCGCCGAGCGGCACAGTTTTCTTCCCGGCTCGCGACTGCTTTTCTATACCGATGGGCTTACTGAAGTCTTTCGCGGCGAAGAGGAGTTTGGGCAGGAAAGGCTTTTGCATGAATTTTCTGTGTGCTCTGCCCGGAAGGCCGATGGTATTCTCGATGCATTGTGGGCGGCCATCGAGAAGTTTGCCGAAGGCGGTCCGCAGGCAGACGACATGACCGCATTGGCGCTTTGCCATGGATCGAATGCGGCGGAGATGCCGGGATGAGCGAACTAAAAGCCACCACGGTGGAACTTAGACTTCCAACACGCCTAGGCTACGAGAAGGTGGCCATGAGTACGGCATCGGCGGTAGCCAGGATGATGGGCTTTCACGAAGAGCGCATTGAGGATTTGAAGACCGCGGTTGCCGAGGCCTGCATCAATGCCATCGAGCACGGTAACCGGCTGAATGAAAAGCTTTCGGTCAGCGTGATCCTGCGCGCCGAGCCCGACGCCCTTGAGGTCAAGGTGATTGACGACGGCACCGGCATCAGGAAGCAGCCACCCAAACCCAACATCGACCGCAAGATGCACGGCGAAGAAGAGCCGCGCGGCATCGGCATGTTTCTCATCCAGTCCCTGGTAGACGAAGCCGAGTGGGTCGCCGGACTGGACGGGAAAAGCAGTTATGTGCGGCTGGTGATCAAGCTGGATCGGGCTGCGGCATAAGGACCACGCGCGACGCAAGGCAAAGCGGAGGAGATTAACAAGTGCAGTCTGAGACCAAATCGCGTGTTAACCAGTTGACTACCCCCGCCGGCCATCCTGTGGCTGTGCTCCGCTTTGAGGGCGATATTGCCAGCACCTCGAAAGATGCGGTTCTGGGCGTATACCAGACGCTGCCCAAGGAGACCACAAAGCTTATCCTGTTGGATTTCACCGGCGTTGACTACATCAACTCGAGCGGCATCGCCCTGGTGATTCAGCTCCTGATCGAAGCCTCGAACGCGGGCCAGAAGGTCTACTGCTTCGGCCTCTCAGCGCACTTCACCAAAGTCTTCACCATGGTTGGCATTACCAAGTACGCGGGACTGTTCCCCACCCAGGCCGAGGCGCTGGCGGCGCTTTAGGCTCCTGCGCTCCGCCTTACTTTGTTCCCTTGTCGCTCTTGCCGAAGAATGGGATGTGGAAGGGCGATTCGGTGTTGCTGGTCTTCTTCTGCTTACCGTTGTTCTCATCCTCGCGCAGCAACGTCCGCTGCGAGTTGACGCAAACCCATCCGCCGTGCACGCGCTCGAAGACGTGCGTAAAGATGCCCTTTGTGTCGACCTCGGCCCCGTTTACCTTGTGATGCAGGGTATAGGTGCCGTTCGCCACCGCGATATCGCCCAGCATGCGTACGGTCACGATCTTCTGCGTCAGGTAAAGCGACTTGTCCTGGCCGCTGAGTACTTGCGCCACTTGCTGGTTGCGAGTGGTCACGTCGCCCTGCGCCGAAACATCGACAAATAGAGGCGAAAGCACCAGCTCCAGCCCGTACTGGTCGCGCCGGTTCACGGCGTCCGACCAACTATTTTCAATCTTCTGGAACTGCGCCACCTCGGGACTGATGGTCGTGGTGACGCCTTGCTCGGCGGCCGCTGGGGAAACTGGGCCAGCCGCGCCGGACAAAGGAGCCTGGGCAATGGCAATACTGCACGCAAAGAAAGCAACAGATAGGGAAACAAGAAAGCGATTCATACGTGGGACAGACTCCAGCCCTGAGAAGGAAGGCTCTTTTGAAATCATAGCTCTTGGACTTGGGCAACCGCCCGGCCGGTAGCAAAGAGCGCCAGCCCAGCCGCATTCCTGCGACTCAACCGAACCCGTCGCAAGGGATTAGAGAAGGTTTTGCAGCCGGTCAGGATTGCGCACAGTGACGATGGAGTCCTCAATCGCGATCCAGCCATCCTTGCGGAACTGGCCCAGGGTGCGGGTCACGGTCTCGCGTGTCGTGCAGGTCATCGAGGCCATCTCTTCGTGCGTCAGCAGCAGTGGGAAGCGGTATTCGCCGGTTTCGTTGTGTTCGCCGATCTGATGCGAGAGCTCCAGCAGCAGCCGCGCCAGCCGTGCCGCCACCGTCTCCGCCAGCGCGATGCGGCAGGCATCCTGCAGCGCGAAACGGTACTCCTGGCAGATGCATTGCACGGCGCGCAACTGCGCTTCTTTGTGGCTGCGTAGAAAGGTGAGGAACCGGTCGCGCTCCACCGGGCGCAACTGCGCCGGCGTCAGCGACTGCGCGGAGACCTCGTAGACCCCGTGCGAGAGGACCGCATAGAGGCCAAGCATGGAGCCGGGGCCGGCTACGCGCACGATCAGGTGCTTATCTGCCTCTGGCCCCGCGGTCAGCTTCAGATACCCGCTGCAAATCAAATAGAGGCACCGGGCTTCTTCGCCCTGGGTAAAGAGCGAAGCCTGTGCGGGCAGCGTAATGGTGCTTGTCGCCAGTTCGAGATCGGCCAGTACGGCGCTGCCCAACGAACAGAACCAGCCGGGACGGCGATTGGCGCAGGCCGCGCACCCCAAGGGTGAGGACCGGCCCAAATGCCTTGGCCGGATCCGATCTTCCAACGTAACCTGCGTGTCCGCCATCGTCATTCTTCCGTTCTTTATCGATGCGGCCCGCTCTCCTGCTGTCCGGGTCACTGTTCGTCTCCGCACGAGCCGCTGCCGAGACCGGGATACCTGCTGCTCCTACCGCACCCAGACACCTACCTAGAGTTTGCTTGAGTCGAGAGGCGCTTGGATGTGACGGGCCTCACGCTATTGGCATCGGGTAAATGGCCTGTGACGGAATTGGTTCGGTCCGCTCCACTTCACGGCTGTAAACTCTTGCTAACACATGGCGTTTCAACAAGAAACACGCCGTTGCTTCCCCTGTGACGAACGTCACCGCAAGGTAAGATGACAAACCCGTAATCTCTCATACGTATCGTGATCCTTCGCACTAGAAGGCATTCTCCAAGGGGTAATGGCGGTGCTTGCGCTCACCAGGGGAGGACGATATAAGCAGCGCGGATTGGCTGCTAGGTTTGGTTTCAGTTTTTTGCTAGCAAGTTCTTTTGAAGGCGGTATTTTGCATGCATACAAATAGGCCGGTAACGCGAATGTTCAGTGCGGCTCCCGGGTGGCTGTCGGGACTGCGAGTATTTTTAATGATTCTTCTCGGCGCGGGCATGGTTTGCGCCACGGCGTTGGCGGCTCCCCCGTCGGGAGCCAAAGGTTCCAGCGCGACGTCGGCCAAAGGCGCCGTGCACGCAACATATGTGGGCTCCGATACCTGCGCCACCTGTCACGAAGAAGTGGCGAAGGGCTTTGCCTCGAATCCTCACAGCAAGATGGCCCTGTTGCACGGCAATGCGAAGGGTGTGAGTTGCGAGAACTGCCATGGGCCGGGCAGCGAGCATGTGGCCGGCGGCGGCGACGTGACCAAGATTTTCAATCCCGCCAAGGCCTCGGCCAAGGACGTGGATGCCAAGTGCCTGAGCTGCCATGCCGGTAGCCATCCCGACTTTTTGCGCTCTCCGCACGCCAAGGCTAACGTGAGCTGCATAAGCTGCCACGATATTCACGGCAGCAAGGACGAGACGCTGCTCAAGGCTCCGCAGCCCACTCTTTGCTTCCAGTGCCACGCCGACGAGCGGGGTCAGTTCAGCATGCCCTTCCATCACCGGGTGAAAGAAGGGCTGATCAAGTGCAGTGATTGCCACGATCCGCATGGCACATTCGGCAACAACAATTTGAAGAACACTGCCGATCAGAACATGATCTGCACCAAGTGCCACACCGACGTGCGCGGACCTTTTGTCTATGAGCACGCTCCGGTCAAAGCCGAGGGCTGCCTGGCCTGCCACACGCCGCACGGATCGCAGAACGCGCGGTTGCTGAACATGCCAAACATCAACGTCCTCTGCAACCAGTGCCATAACGCGGTCACTGCCGGCGCGGTTCACGGACAAGGGCAGGGATCGTCGGACAGCGTGCCTTGTACGAGCTGCCATACCTACATTCACGGCTCGAACATCAACGCTGCGTTTCTCAGGTAAAAGCGATGGAGCCGCGCGCGCCCCTGGCGCAGGTGCGGCTCCCGCTACAAGCTTTCTCGGGTTTTGTACGGTTCGAATCAGGTAACGAGTTTTATTCAAGCGAGGCTTCATGATGATTAACGTAGGCTGGCTCTCTCGGCTTTCAAAGCAACGGCCATCCCATGCATTGTTCCTGGGTATGTTGGTGGCCATGTTCCTGGCGGCAGCGTGTCTTGCTGTAGCCCAAAATCCGGCTAATCCATTTCCGACGCCCGCGGCGCAGATGAGCGTGCC
>JAJYFA010000116.1 GCA_021790995.1 Acidobacteriota bacterium | reverse complement strand
CGCGGGAGTTCAGCGATGCCTGGAGTGAATGGTAGTTGCTGGTATAACCAGTAATCCTGTCCTCAAAGGCAGCGTACCCTGGATAGGGAACGACGGCCGTGACCCATGCCGTCGGATTCGCCGCTCTGGCGGAAAGCGTAGGTTGATTGATCTCCCTTTCGCCCAACAGGTGCCGCCCCACGGTTCCGACATAGGCCACGGTCAGGACCGTGCTCGGCAACAGTTCATGCTCGATCGTGAGATTGAAGTCCATGTAGGAGGGGTTCTTCATGATCGGCGTGCCGGTGGCAGTAATTCTTTTGGGATAAGTAGGATAGCTGGCAGTTCCCGCCAGCGGGTTGTCGAACTGAGAGCTGTAGATGGTTGTTACCTGCAGCCCAGGCGACTCCGCGAATCCGTTTTGTTCCCAGATGCCGTTCAACATGCGGTCGTAGAAGATTCCATACCCACCGCGCACGGATGTTTTATGGTCTCCAAAAACATCGTACGCAAATCCAAACCGCGGAGCGAAGTTATTATGCGGGTCGGGGTTCACGTGAGATCCATACGGCGAGCATGTGGCCTGTGCGGCATTTACCTGCTGCGCAAGACTGCAGGCTGTGCCAACCGGATAGATCAGGCCGTTCTCGTAGGTCGCGGGCAGTTGCGATCCCGTGAAGGTGCCATGGACGGGGTCGATGGTTGGAGCGTTGGCGGCCACAAAGTACTTGGGGTCGAAGTTTGCCAGCGTATCGAGCAGATCCGCGGGCGACGGGAAGTAGCTGTAGCGGACTCCAAGGTTCAAAGTAAGCCGTCTACTGATCGTCCAGTCGTCCTGGAGAAATGCCTCCAGGTTGGCGTAATGCAGGTCGGGAACCGTGTCCCGGCTGGCCTGCGTGTAATAGTAGTCGTTGCCGAGGAGGAAGTCCTGGAAGGTATTGAACCTGAATAGCGCAGACCCGCTATCGCCGTTCTCAGTCTTGACCATCCATGAGACTGTGGCGCCGGCGCGGAGCGTGTGATTGCCCAGAGTGGCCGAGAAGTTGTCGAAGATCGTGTTGTCGAGGTTGCGCTCGAAGTAGGGTGTGCTGCCATAGCCATACCCGGTAATGCCGTTGGAGAAGCTGAAGCCGGGGATGCGGCCATATGGATCCTTGTACTCCGTGTTGTTGGTAAGCGCCCCGGAGATGGTGGGGTTGTTGGTGATAGAACCCGACATGAAAGAGGAGGAGATCGTTCCCTGGGAATATGCGTACTCCGCCTCATTCACTATGCGCGGAGAAACTGTCCATGTCAGATTCCCGACGATGTTCTGCCCAGGAGCGTTCACATTGGACCCGGCCACTCCCGGAAAGTTCGATCCTGCCCACAGGCCAAGCGGGAAGTTCTCCGGAGTCTCATCCTGCATGGCGCGGCCAAAGAAGTGCAGTTTGGGACTGAGTTGGGCATCGGCGCGAATGATATCTTCGCGGGTATTGTTCAACTGCGAATAACTGGCAGTGTATTCGCTCGCATTGCCAGAAACGTTCGCGGTGAACTTGTCGTAGAGATTCGTCAGGTACACCTTGGCGTTCTTGCTATAGCAATTCGGATTGACCGTGCTCGTCTTGGTGGTTGCGTCGTAGGTCACGCAATTGCTGGCCGTCTGCGTCGCGCTTTCGTCCGCTGTCGTATTTCCAGAAAAGGTTCCGTTCAACTGGGCCGCGGTAGGCACAACAAATGTTGACGTCTCAGGAAAGCTCACCTTGCGCCACTCTTCCGACCAGAAAAAGAAGTACTTTTGCGTGGCTGGTTTGTAAGCCTTGGGAAAGAGGATCGGTCCGCCGATGGTGAAGCCATAGTCATTATAGTGCTCGATGGACCGCGGCCGTACCGGGTTGGTCTGCTTGTTGAAGTAACTGTTGGCGTTGAAGTCGGTATTGCGGTCAAATTCGTACGCATCGCCATGAAACTGGTTGGTTCCGGATTTTGTCGCCATAAGAATCTGGCCGCCGCCGCTGCGTCCAAATCCGGCATCGTAAGTGCTTCTCTCCAACGTGAACTCTTGCACTGCGTCGACGCTGGGCACGTTCAGCAGCGTAGCGTTCGAGCCGCTGTCGTTGATGTCGGCGCCGTCGACGGTCCAGTTGTTGCCAGTCGAACGAGCGCCGTTCACGGCAAGATCGCTGGTGTTGCTCAAGCCGAAGCCTACCTGGTCGGGCAGTCCGCTGACCACGCCTGGCTGCAAGGTCACGAGCTGTTCGAAGTTGCGGTTGTTCAACATCAATTCCCTGACCTGGGTTCCGCTAATGGTACCCTCGATGTCGCTGCTCGTCGTATTAACGGTTTCGGCATTCTCTTCGACCGTCACCGTCTGGCTCACCGAACCAAGTTGGAGAGTGGCATAAACAGAGCGCGTTTGCGCGACGAACAGGGTTACATTGTTTGCCTTGTATTTTTGAAATCCCGGCGCGGAGACGGTGATCGTGTACGTGCCGGCGGGAAGGTTCGTTGCTGTATAGTTCCCGCGCGCGTCACTCTCGATGACGCGCGCGGCGTTGGTGCCACCGTGTTCGACAATCGTCACGGTAGCGTTCGGCACGACCGCTCCGGTGGTGTCCTTCACCGTGCCATTGATGGTCCCCTGGAGTTCCTGGCTGTGTATTGAAAAGGGTAGGGTGATCAGAAGAACGGCGAATGCGGCTGCGAGAATGCGAATCTTTTGCATACTGTGTCTCCTCACGGAAAGTCTCTGCGTTACAATCCAATTTCTTGTTTTAACCGGATACGGCAGCATCAGACGCTCTCTCGCTGAAAGTTCGATCGTACAGAGAACGGAGTAGGCGCTCATGTCCTTACGCATCGCGAATGCTCAACAATCTCGCAGGTCATCAGTGGACCGATAACAAAATACGTGCAGCGATTGTTTCGACCTAGGCTGCTAAACCGCGGATGCTTTCACATCCTTTTACGTAGCGGGGCGAAATACTGAATTGGCAAGCGCAGTCAAATAGCGCACCGGTATGGCTGAAATAGCCCATCGCCGATCAACCCAAACACTCTCAGCTCCGGACCGGCATTTCCGAAGTCAAATTTAAGGGCAATCCCCGCACCTTCTGTGACTATGGGGGGAAATTATCACAATGATAAAGTCCTGTCAACTAAAAATCTAGATGACTGGATTATTGGGTGGTAAGCGTGGTAGCGCGTAGAATATACGATCAATGTGCCGTGAGCCTGGCGATATTGCGAGGCGATATAGTGACGGGATGCGACCCTCGCGTCCTGCCGCCGGAGTGCCATGACTGAGCGCCTTTTACCAGCGAAGCGAAACGCCGCCATCCCTGGCCGGAAGCTGTTTTGTTTGCTCTGGGTGTTCACTGTGGGCTTCGCGATGTGCGGTCAGATGCCTGGCCAGCAAGCTGTCGCGGGCCCAGCGAAAACCCGTCAGGAGTTTTTGCAATGGGTCGCGCGGGGATCGCACGCGCTGCAAGTGGGAGACAACCACACAGCGGAAGATGCGTTCCGGAGGGCGCTCGCGCTAGACCCGAAGTCCGTCGAACTGCTCAACAATCTCGCCATTTCCATAGCCCGTCAGGGGCGGGATGACGAAGCCATCTCACTTTACCGGCAGGCGTTGAAGCTGAGGGAAGATGACCCGATTACGCAACGAAATCTGGGTGTAGCGTACTTTCGGGCGCATCGCTATCAAGAAGCGCTGCCTTTGCTTCGTTCCTTCGCCACCACCACCCCAACCTTTCAATCTCTTGACCTTACGGGACTGGATCTTTTTGCTCTGAACCGATTCAGCGCGGCGGCGGGTTACCTGGAGCGGGCCAGTCGCCTGGAACCGGATGACCTGCCCACACTCGACATCCTGGGAAAAGCCTATTGGAGAACAAAGAACTACAAGGGGGTCACACAGGTTTTCGATCGGATCATGGCGATTGACCCGAATTCGGCCGAAGCGCATTTTATGCTGGGCATGGCCTACGACATTGAGTACCAGGAACCGAAGGCATTCAGTGAGTTTCAATCGGCTCTGGCAGTCGATCCAAACTTTCCGGCTGTTCACTCCAGTCTGGGCCTGATCGATTACAGAGAGCATAAAGTACCGGAAGCAGTGGCGGAATTCAAGCAGGAACTGGTTCGAAATCCTCAGGATCCCATCTCGAATTACATGATGGGCCGCATTCTGCGCGAACGTTTGCAGCCGGATCAGGCCATTCCCTATCTCACGGCTGCCGTGGAGGTGAATCCCTCGTATCGCGACGCCCTTTTCGAACTGGGACAGAGCTACATGGAGTTAAAGAAGCCTCAGGCGGCAATGGGGCCTCTCGAAAGAGCCGCGAAGGCCGACCCCAATTTCATTGGGCCGCACTATGTTCTGAGCAGGGCCTACATGATGCTTGGCCGTGTCAGCGACGCCAAGAGGGAGCTGAAGATCTGTCAGCAGCTCAGAGCGCGAAAGGGTCCGCGATACGATCCGAACGAACCGAACGAATAAATGCTCGCGGCTGGCCCTGTTCTCGAATGGTTGGGTGGTGTTCGGCTCTTGACGTGAATCTGTATACGGTCTCCTCCTGGATGTTTCTCGTTCTGCCGATGAGGGGCATTTCCTCGAAGTTTGCCCGTCATAGGCTTCACGCGTTGAGGGGTTCGAATTGGAGCCGCCCGTCCGGCAGAAAATGGAAAGCCGCCGGTGCAGCTTCAATCGAGCGAAATAAGTGAACCCGCTTCATTGATCTGAAATCGCCTCTTCTGGTGATACGAGAGGTCTTCTCTGCAATCTGGCCTTGGCATCGCAAGAACTCGATGCCTTCAGCCGCCAAACCTGAACGCCAGTGGAGTGTCTGTGCCCCCGCACACTGGTCCGAGAGAACGATGAAACTCCAGAAACCGCAGCCCGGGAGGAGTGAACGGTTTTGCGGAATCAGCAAGGTGGCTCGAATTGCTTGCCACCCGCGCCCTAAAGATCAAACCATTCCTTGGTCATATAGATGACTGGATGTATGACAAACTAGCTCCTTTTTAGAACAAATGTCAATGAAAATCGCATAATTTTTATTTTTCTGTGGATTTCCCGGCTCCAGCCAATTCACTCGGCCCTGAAACCGCTCCCGGACCGCTGGCTAGCCGACGGATGTTAGCATCGACAACGGCCTGAATATTCCAGAGCTTCTCCGTGCGAAATCCCTCTATGGCCACATCCAGGGATGAGCGTATCGATCCCGCCGATCTGCTGGCCATGCAGTGCGACATCCTGGCGCAGGCGGCGTCACGGCGTCCTACTTTGAGTGGGTGCAGGACGACAGCGTCTGTTCTGGGAGGGCGAAGGACATCTACGACCGTCTGGAACGCGTGATGAAGGCCGCCTTCGGAGATGTGCTCAAGATTCATCTGGAGCGCAATGTCTCCATGCCACTGCCGCCAACATGCTCGGCATCGGCCGCGTGGCGGAGGCCGTGCAGACTCGCGGCATCTATCCGTAATGCGCTCTACGCCCTTATCCTTTTCGTGTTGCGCGCCGAGGGCATGGGTGTATGATCCCACTCGTGGTTTTCTGGGATCTCCAATGAAGCTTTAATCTCGACTGTCGACCTGGGTGAACCTCGGGGGTCTACGGACGTTTCGCGTCTCGCCCCTGGTGAGCAGTCCACAATTTCAACGCAACCTGAACCTGTGCTCCGAGGTGAACTCATGAATCGCCGCTCCTTTCTAGGCAACGCGGGCAAGGGCGCAATCGCGATGGCGGCCATGCCTTCCATGCGCGCGCTTGGCGCCAACGACCGCATCCGAATCGGCCTCATTGGCGCCGGTGACCGCGGCATGCAGGATTTGAATGACGCGCTCAGACAACCCAATATTGAATGTGTCGCTGTCGCCGACACCTACTCCCGCCGCCGCGATCTGGCCAAGTCCCGCGTTCCCGGCATCGACACCTACGACGATCCCATGCGCCTGCTTGAGCGCAAGGACATAGACGCCGTCATTAACGCCACGCCCATGCATTTGCATGCCAAGTACTTCATCGCCGCTCTCCACGCCGGTAAGGATCTATACAGCGAGAAGACGATGACGTGGAACATCCCCCAGGCTGTCGCCTGCCTCAAGGCAGCCAAGGCCTCAAAGCAGGTCGTGCAGATCGGCGTGCAACACCAAAGTTCCGGCGGTCTGGTCGACGCCAAAGAGTGGATCACCAAGGGCTACCTGGGCAAAGTGACCATGGTGGAGTCGTGGATCTCGCGCAATACCCCGCGCGGTCACGGTCAGTGGGTGCGCCCCGTACCTGAAGATTGCAACCTTCAGCACGTCAACTGGGATCTCTTTCTCGATGGCCGGCCCGAGCCTAAATTCGATGGCTACAAGTACATCAACTGGCGCCTTTTCTGGGAGTTCTCCGGCGGCAACATTACGGAAAACATGGTTCATCAGAATGCGTGGATCACCTCGGCTCTTGGCCTGGAACTGCCTTCCGCGGCGGTCATGACTGGAGGCATCTTCAGTGAAAAGGACGGACGCCAGGTGCCCGATACCTTTAACGTCACGCTCGAATACCCTGAGATGATCGTCGTTTGGCAGTCCACCTTTTCGAATTCGCACTACCGCCTGGGGCAGCACATCCTTGGCTCCAGCGGAACTATCGAGAACGTGAACTTTGGCGCCTCCACGTTCTATCCCGAACGAGCCAACGACCCTGGAGTTGGCGAGATGCAGGGCGAGAGTAAAGGCGTCAACCACATGGCCAACTGGTTCGAGTGCATTCGCAGCCGCAATCGGGCCACGAATGCCCCGGTCGAAACCGGCTATCGCACTGCCATCGCCGGACACATGGCGAACCTTGCGTATCGCCGCCAGAATCGCGTCACACTTGAAGAAGCCATGGCTGCACCGGGGTCTGCGTGGATGTGATGCGGAGCGCGATAACATCGCCAGGCGGATCAGTTGGATGCAGAAAGGCTCGGGCAACGGCGCAGTGTTGATAGGGTGCAGTTTCCCAGGTTGCTGAAGCACTCGATGGAAGCCACTGTCTTTATGGGACACGGCTTTATCTGTGCCCAAAGAGGCGCAAAATGAATGCGGGGGCCTTATCCCCCGCATTTCAAAGTGTCAAAGACTACCCCGTTTGTCGAGTGCCGTAACAGACAGGAGAGCTGTGCTCGTTTAAGACCATTGATTCACCTTACGCATTTCGTTCACTCGATCGCCCTGCCGCTGGGCGCATTTTGCAAACTGGCGACAGTCTTTGTCTGTATGAAGCGGACAGGCCTCGGCCGTGTGCGATGCCGACTATTTTGATTGCCTATTCATCAGCCTGTCGTTTAATGGTTGCGAGGATCCTTTTCATGATTGCGAAGTATTCAACATTTCCATCTGCTGTCTTGATTTGTTTTTCTACGGTTTTGCTTTCAGCACAAGCTCCCACAAGGGCCACCGCTCCGATTGTGAATTTGCCGTCGAGCAAGCAACTGATCGGCGCAGCGCCCGGGTCGCCGGATCGCATCAATGCCTTGCCCACCTCGATGGCGGTTTCGCCTGACGGCCGCTACGTGGTGACGGTCGATGCCGGCTACGGAACTTACGAGTCGGATTACGAGCAGTCGTTTTCGGTTCTTGATACACAGACTGGCGTGCTTGCCGACTTCCCCGACGCGCGCACTGCGCCGCGATTGCAGCAGACGCTTTACTCCGGTCTCGCATTCAGCCGCGACGGCAACCGCATCTACGCGAGCATGGCTTCGCTCTCCGACCCCAGGGGCGCAACGCCGGGCGACACGGGCAGCGCCATTGCGGTCTACCGCTTCAAGAACGGCAAGATCGCGCCGGAGCGGTTGATTCCGCTGCCCGTCGCAGAGCTTCCGCAGGGACGAAAGACGCGCCTGCCGGAAGGGAAGGACAGCGATCAGGGCGTGCCTTACCCGGCGGCAATTGCCGTGCTGGGCGCGGCTGGCCACGAAAAGCTGCTGGTCGCCGAAAATCTCTCTGACGATGCAGTGCTTCTGGACGCAGCGACAGGCGCTGTCGAAAAGCGATTCGATCTCTCGGAGAGCGATGCTGTGCCGGGCGCCTATCCCATTGCTGTTGCCGTGACGCACGACGAAAAGCGCGCGTTCGTGGCGCTGTGGAATGCGTCGGAGATTGTGGAACTCGATCTCAAGCGCGGTACGGTAATGCGCAAGCTGGCCTTGCTCAAGCCAGCGAGTCCCATTGCGCCCGGGACTCATCCCTGCGCGTTTGTCTTTTCTCCCGACGGGAAGACGCTGTACGTTGCGCTCTCCAACCGCGATGTTGTCGCCTCTGTCGGCGTGGCCGCGGGGCAGTTGGCTGTGAAGGGTTACTTCGATACGCGCCTGCCGGGGCAGAGCCGCTTCGGCGCCGAACCGGTGGCTCTGGCTGTCAATGCAGACGGCAGCCAGCTCTACGCGGCCAACATGGGCACGGATTCCGTAGCCGTCTTCGACACGCACAAGCTCACTTATAGGACCGCGAAGAAGGGGATGGTCCAGCCCGATGGCTTTATCCCTACTGAGTGGATGCCAATCTCGATGGCCTTTGTGCCATCGACCGGTGGCGGCAAGCTCTATGTGGCGACGAATAAAGGTAAGGGAACGGGGCCGAACGACTTTCCGCAGAGAATTGTGGAAGCGCAGACGAAGGGCCGCCAGGGCCGGAGCACCTACATTGCAACCCTGCTTTACGGTTCACTGGCGACGATCGACGAGAACGAGACCGCAAGCCACTTGGCCTCGTGGACTGAAACCGTGCTGGCCGAGAATCGCATCAAGGCCGCCAGCGAGAAGATCGTCTTTGCGGGCGGCGCGCAAGGCCGCATCAAGCACGTAATCTACATCATCAAGGAGAATCGCACCTACGATCAGATTCTCGGCGATCTTGAGCAGGACGGAAAGCCTGTAGGCAATGGCGAGCCGAAGTGGGCGATGTATGGCGAGGCAGTGACGCCCAACGAGCACAAACTGGCGCTGCAGTTCGGCGTACTCGACAATTTCTTTGACTCAGGCGAGGTCTCCGGCGACGGGCACGTGTGGTCCACCGCGGGCATCGGCACAGACTATCTGGAAAAAACCTGGCCGCAGAACTACCGTGGCGGGCAGCGCACCTACGACTACGAAGGTGTGGTGGCCGATGGCTATCCGCTGCTCGAAAAGATCCCCGACGTGAACGAGCCGGCCAGCGGCTATCTTTGGACGAATCTGGCTGCGCACGGAAAAACGTATTACCACTTTGGCGAGTACATCTCGTCGACCTTCTGCGGCGAGCGTGCGGTGGCCGACCCAAGGCTGGGGCCAATGCTGGCCGGACCGAAGTGCGCGCGCAAGGCGATCGCTCCGGGCGAGCCGCTGCCTGCCGCGTGGGGTGGCGGCGTGAACAAGTGGCCGTGGCCGATTCCGGCTCTGGCCGCGAATATTGCCACCAAGCCAGAGCTGGTGGGACACTTCGAGCCTGATTCGCCGGACTTCAATCTTTATGTGCCCGACCAGATCCGCGTCGATATCTTCCTGCGCCACTTGAAGCAGTGGATCGCCGATCGCGAGCACGGCCACGACACAATGCCCGACTTCGTGCTGCTGCGCCTGCCCAACGATCACACCGCGGGAACGCGGCCTGGAGGGCCGGCGCCCAAATCCTCCGTTGCCGACAACGATCTCGCCGTGGGGCGCGCCGTGGAGGCGGTTTCTCACTCGGCCTACTGGGACGATACGGCTTTCTTCATTCTCGAGGACGACGCGCAGAACGGCGCCGACCACGTGGACGCGCATCGCAGCATTGCGCTCGTCGTCAGCAAGTACGCGCCACGCGGAGCGAACGGCGCGGCGGTTGTCGACAGCCGCTTCTACACGACGGTCAGCGTTGTCCGCACCATGGAAGCGCTGCTCGGCCTGCCGCCGATGAACAACAACGACGCTTTTGCGTCGCTGATTTCTTCGCTCTTCACGGGCCGCGGCGATCAGCCGCCTTACACGGCCGACTACACGAACCGCGACAATGGCCTCATCTACAAGGCCAACGCCAAAAATGCGGTGGGCGCCAGGGCGAGCATGAAGATGGACTTCAGCCACGAGGACCGCGCGCCTACGGAAAAACTGAATGTGATTCTGTGGAAGGATGCCATGGGCAACGCTCCGGCGCCGGCGATGCTGAAGGTGCACGCGAAAAAGTCCGCCGGGGACGACGATTAGCGCGTGAGTGTCTCCCGCGGTTCTTCCGGCTTCAATGCTAAGATGGCTGGCAAGCGCGCACCCATTGCGCGGGAGCCAGTCATATGAAGAAGTCAAATGATTGTGTGCATGATTTTTTTCGCCTGTTTCTGCTGGCTCTGATTTCAAGCTGCGCTCCCGGCGTGGTCTTGCTCAGAGCACAGCAGCCGTTGCCAGTCATTGTTCATTGGGATAAGGTGACCGCGGTCTCGAAGACCACGCCGACATTGCAAGTGGTGGTGAATCCGCCGCTGCGGCCCGGCCAGCCGCTCAGCGCCGCTTCTTACAAAGCGTTGAAGGAACTTGGTGCGGACTATGTGCGTTATGTTCCCTGGCTGCCTTATCCTCGCCTGGCCGTGGCCGAACTTGAGCCGCCTACGGCGCAAAAGACCTCATGGGACTTTACGTTCATCGATCCCATGATGAAGGATTTTCAGGCATCGACCGAGGGTCATCCGGTGATTGTGAATTTCAGTACCATACCGGCGTGGCTCTTCAAGACCGACAAGCCCGTGACCTATCCAGGCGATCCCAACCAGGTGGATTGGCACTATACGCAAGGCGAGGAACTGCGCGACCCGAGCGGCAAGGAACTTGGCGACTACTATGCGCGGCTGGTCAGTTGGTACGTTAACGGTGGTTTTACAGATGAACTCGGCGTGCGGCACACGTCTGGCTATCACGAGAAACTGGCGTGGTGGGAGGTGCTGAACGAGGTCGATTTTGAGCACAGCACCACGCCCGAGCAGTACACCGAGCGATACGACGCAATCGTAAGCGCGATCCATCGGGTGTCGCCGGAGACAAAATTTGTAGGGCTGGCGCTGGCCGCGCCGGGACGCGATGAGAGATATTTTGAGTACTTCCTGAATCCCGCCAACCACAAGCCCGGCATTCCGCTCGACATGATTTCCTACCACTTCTATGCTTCGCCTGCGCCCGGCGAAACGCTGGATGACTGGCAGTATACGTTTTTCGATCAGGAAACGGGTTTTTTGAACACGGTTCGCTACATTGAGGCCATCCGCAAGCGGCTCTCGCCCAGCACGAAGACCGATCTGGATGAACTGGGAGTGATTTTGCCCACGGACAACACGCCAGGCGACAATGTGCCGCCGCCTGCCGCCTACTGGAATCTTGCGGGCGCGCTCTATGCCGATTTGTTCATCAATCTCTCGCGGCTGCGGATCGATGTGGCGGGTGAGTCGCGGCTGGTTGGCTATCCTACGCAATTCCCCAGCGTAAGCATGATGGACTGGACCACAAACCAGCCCAACGCGCGCTTCTGGGTGCTCAAGCTCATCAAGGATACCTTTCACCCCGGAGACAAGCTGGCGGAGACGGCTCTCAACTCGGGGGACGTCAGCGCGCAGGCATTTGTTACGCCAGCGGGACGCAAGCTTTTGCTCGCGAACAAGCGCAATCGAGAGATCGCGGTGTCTCTGCCAAATGCTGATGAAGCCACCGCGCTTGCCGTCGATGCGGAAACCGCCGACGGGCCGGCGCGCAAGGTTCCTCTTGCAGGGGGCGCGATCAAACTGGAACCATTTGCTGTGGCCGTCGTGAGCTGGTGATTGGGGTTTCAAAAGGGAGCAAGCGTGATGGGCAAGAAGCATGTGGTTCGTGTGGGCCTGTGCGGGGTCGGTCTCGAGGCCTACTGGGGCCAGTTCGCGGGCCTCGAAGAACGGTTAAAAGGTTATGTGGCGCAGGTGGCATCGCGGCTGATGCGGCCCGGCGTGGAGGTGGTTAATCTCGGTCTGATCGATAATCCTGAGCGCTCGCAAGCGGCCGGACACACGTGCCGCCGCGAAGACATCGACGTACTGTTCCTCTACGTCACCACCTACGCGCTCTCGAACACGGTTCTGCCGCTCGTGCAGCGCGCAGGCGTGCCGGTGGTGGTTCTTAATCTTCAACCCGAGGCCGCGATCGACTACGCGTTGTTCAACAAGCTCACCGGCCGCACCACCATGACGGGCGAGTGGCTGGCGTTCTGCTCCGCCTGTTCCGTGCCGGAGATCGCCAACCTGTTTGCGCGCGCCGGAGTTGCCTTTCATCAGGTGACGGGCGTGCTGGGCGACGGCGCAACGTGGCGGGAGATTGAGGAGTGGCTGGCTGCCGCGCGCGTGCGCGCCGCGCTTGCGGAGACGCGGCTGGGGCTGATGGGGCACTACTACAGCGGAATGCTCGACATCATGACCGATGTCACTCTGCTGTCGATCGCCTTCGGCATCCATGCGGAACTGCTTGAGGTGGACGAGTTGAGCGCGCTTTCGGCCGAGGTGAGCGGCGCCGATGCCGAGCGGCGCACCGGTGAATTCCACAATGCTTTCGATGTGCAGCCCGATTGCCCTCCCGAAGAGATGCATCGGGCCGCTCGCACCTCTGTTGCGCTTGACGCATTTGTCGTGCGCCACAAGCTCGATGCCATGGCGTACTACTGCAAAGGTTCGGGAAATGCCGCCAATGAAGATACGATGAGTTCGATCATTCTGGGCGCCTCGCTGCTGACGGCACGGCACATTCCCGTGGCCGGCGAGTACGAGGTGAAGAACGCCATTGCCATGAAGATCATGGATCTGCTCGGGGCAGGCGGCTCCTTTACCGAGTTCTATGCTGCCGACTTCAACGACGATCTGGTGCTGATGGGACACGACGGCCCGGGGCACCTTGGTATTGCGCAGGGCAAGACCAAAGTGCGCCCGCTCAAGGTCTACCACGGCAAGGTCGGCCGAGGATTGTCGGTGGAGATGAGCGTCAGGCACGGTCCCGTTACGCTGCTCTCCGTCGTCGAAGATCCGCGGGCACGCTTCAAGCTGGTCGTGGCCGAGGGCGAGTCCGTGGCGGGAGCGATTCTCGAAATCGGCAACACGAACAGCCGGTACCGCTTTTCGCTGGGTGCGCGCGGGTTTATGGAGGCATGGAATGCGCAGGGGCCAGCACACCATTGCGCTGTCGGCGCAGGGGGGCTGGCTTCCGTTCTGCGAAAGACTGCGGCTCTGATGGATCTCGGCTTCCATCAGGTCTGCTGAGCTGGACGCCTTTTACGGCCTTTGTGCGGTCTTTGCATCGAACGGTTCACAGAGTGGGATGAATCGTGGAAAACTGGGTCTGAATGGATAAAAACGACTTTA
>JAJYFA010000115.1 GCA_021790995.1 Acidobacteriota bacterium | reverse complement strand
TTGCCGATGTGGTGAAGGACGCCAGTCTCGATCCGGAAAAATTGAATCGCCAGTTCGCGGATTTTCTCGCGACCTGGGAAGGAAGCGCCGAGTTGCGCACCTTCCTTGTGAACCCCGCAATTCCCGCGGAGCAGAAGGTCGCGATTCTCGACAAGCTGAATGCGAAGCTGGGCATGGAGCGGGAGCTGCGCAACCTGCTTGCCGTGCTCATCGACAACAACCGCATCGGGCAGGTGGCAGATGTGGCCGCGGATTGGCGCAGAATCCTCAAGGAACAGCAGGGCATCCGCCCTGCGGAGATCGTGACAGCGCGCGAGTTGGATAGGCAGGAGCAGGACGCGCTGGCCGCAGAAGTGGAAAAGCTCGCCGGCGCAAAGATTGACGCCAGCTTCAAGCTCGACAAGACGATTCTCGGCGGCACGGTGGTGCGCATCGGGTCGACGGTGTACGACGGAAGCGTGAGAGGAAGGCTGGAGCGGCTGCGGGAGGCGTTAACGAGTGGTCAGTGATCGGTGGTCACTGACAACAGTTTCAGAACGAATCTAGAGGTAAGGGAGGCAGCGGATCGGCACGATCAGATGGGCGCATAACTGATCCCTGATCTCTGATCCCTCCGAGGAACGTACATGGCTCAAATCAAGGCAGACGAGATTACACAGCTTCTTCGCGAGCAGATCGCGAACTACGACGCGAAGGTTCAGGTGGACGAAGTCGGGACCATCACTGCGCTGGGTGACGGCATCGCCCGTTTGCACGGCCTCGACAAGGTAATGGCCGGCGAATTACTCAGCTTTCCGCACGGCATCGCCGGCCTGGCGCTCTCACTGGAAGAGGATCAGGTGGGCTGCGTGGTGCTGGGCGACTACACCGAGCTCAAGGAGGGCATGGAGGTCAAGCGCACGGGCAAGATTCTCTCCGTGCCAGTGGGCGAGGCGATGATTGGCCGCGTGGTGAACGCGCTGGGCCAGCCCATCGACGACAAAGGCCCCATTGCGACCACGGCGACGCTTCCGGTGGAGCGGCTGGCGCCTGGAATCATCGACCGCCAGCCGGTGCGCGAGCCGATGGCCACGGGTCTGAAGGCCATCGACGCCATGATTCCCATCGGCCGCGGCCAGCGCGAGCTGATCATTGGGGATAGGCAGACGGGCAAGACAGCGGTGCTGCTCGACACCATCATCAACAACGCGAAGAACGATCTAATCTGTATCTACTGCGCCATCGGGCAGAAGCGGTCGTCGATCGCGCAGGTGGTGCAGACGCTGACTGAAGCCGGCGCCATGGGCCACACGATAATCGTGGCCGCCTCGGCCTCGGAGCCGGCGCCAATGCTGTATCTGGCGCCCTATGCCGCGACCGCGCTGGGCGAATATTTCCGCGACAACGGCAGGCACGCGCTGGCGATGTACGACGATCTGTCGAAGCACGCCATGGCGTATCGCGAGATTTCGCTGCTGCTGCGCCGTCCGCCAGGCCGCGAGGCATACCCAGGCGATGTCTTCTATCTCCACTCCCGCCTGCTCGAACGCAGCTCGAAGATGAGCAAGGAGAAAGGTGGAGGCTCGCTGACGGCACTGCCCGTGATCGAGACGCAGGCCGGCGACGTTTCGGCTTACATTCCCACGAATGTGATTTCGATTACCGACGGCCAGATCTTCCTTGAAACCGACCTGTTCAACTCCGGCGTGCGCCCGGCCGTGAACGTGGGCCTTTCGGTCTCGCGCGTGGGATTTTCGGCGGCCATCAAGGCGGTGAAGCAGGTGGGCTCGACCTTGAAGCTGGATCTGGCGCAGTACCGCGAACTGGCGGCGTTTGCGCAGTTCGGCTCGGACCTCGACCCGCTGACGCAGAAGCAGTTGGCGCGCGGTCAGCGGCTCACGGAACTGCTGAAGCAGCCGCAGTTTCAGCCTCTGACCTGGCAGCAGCAGGTGGTGGTGCTCTTTGCCGGCACGCAGGGCTATCTGGACGATCTGAAGGTGAGCGACATCCGCGCCTTCGAGGACGGTCTGCACAAGTACTTCGCTGCTGCGCAGAGCGCGCTTATGGACGAGTTGGCCCAGAAGCGGGCGCTCGACGACGAGATTCGCAACAAGCTCCACGCAGCGATGAAGGAGTATGCGGCAAACTTCAAGACGGAGCTGGCGGCGAAGGCGTAGGGACGAGCTATCAGCCGTCAGCTGGAAACGAGTTGGCACAACAGAGCAAATGAGCGGAAAGCTGATGGCTGAAGGCTAGCGGGACTGAACCATGGCAAACGTACTCGACTTAAGACGGCGTATTCGCAGCGTCAAGAACACGCGGCAGATCACCAAGGCCATGAAGATGGTCTCGGCGGCGAAGCTTCGTCGCGCGCAGGAGCGGGCATTGTCGGCACGACCTTATGCGCGCATGATTGCAAGCGTCATCGAGTCGCTGCGGCGGCGCGTCGATCTCTACGACGAACAGACCGGCAACCTCAGCCATCCGCTGTTTTTGACGCGGCCTGAAAGGCGCGTTCTGCTTATCGTGATCTCGGGCGACAAGGGTTTTGCCGGCGCCTTCAACGCCAACATCCTCAAGATTGCCTACCAATTCATCCAGGGCAATCCCGACAAAGAGATTGACATTGAGGCGGTGGGCCGCAAGGGGCGCGATCAGTTGCGCCGCCGCTACCCGACGGCCGGCTACACGGAGCAGACCGATGAGCATGGCGCCACACGATCGGTGCGAAACCCGCGCCAGGGAAAGGTCGAACTTACCGGCGATCATCCCGGACTGCTCGCGCACCTCGATCCCAAGCTCATCGAGGAGATTGCGCTCAACATCGTATCGCGTTACGTGCACGAGGAGATCGACGCCGCCTACATCGTCTATAACGAGTTCAAGTCGGTGATCTCGCAGCGGTTGGTGGTTGAGAAGCTGCTGCCTCTGATTGAGGCAGGCACGCCGCAGATCGCAGGCGTGGTCGAGCCAACTTCCGAGGAGAAAGAGCGCGTGGCCGAGGCTGCGCTTTCCGCGGGCATCGAACTCGAAGCTGCCGACACCACCGAGGCCGAAGAAGAGGCCAAACGGTTCGGCACTGCCAGCGTGGATTACATTTACGAGCAGCCGGCGCAGGAACTTTTTGCGGGCCTGCTGCCGCAGTATGTTTTTTCCGTGATCTTCCACGCCATGACGGAATCAGTCGCCGCCGAGCACGCGGCGCGTATGACGGCTATGGATTCGGCAACCAACAACGCCTCGGACATGATCGACTCGCTCACGCTGCATATGAACCGCGTGCGCCAGGCGGCCATTACCAAGGAGATTATCGAGATTGTGTCGGGCGCCGCGGCGCTGTGAAAGGCAGCTTCTAGCTGCTAGCTTCCAGCCTCCAGCTTTTCGTGCCGGGTAAAACACCGGTGAAAGGAACAGAGTGGCGGTTGAGAAGGAAAAAGCTAGAAGCTAGGAGCTAGAAGCTAGGAGCTAGAAGCTAGGAGCTAGAAGCTAGGAGCTGTTTGAAAATGGCAGAGAACATCGGCAAAGTAATTCAGGTCTCCGGCCCGGCCGTGGACGTGCAGTTTGAAGAGGCGACGATGCCGCCCATTTACCAGGCGCTGCGGGTCACCAGCGAGGGCTTCAACGTGCCCACGCCCATCAACGTGATCCTCGAGGTGCAGCAGCACCTGGGCGAGGGGCGCGTGCGCACGGTAGCGATGGAAGCCACGGACGGCATGGTGCGCGGCATGAAGGCTATCGACCTGGGCGGGCCGATCCGTGTGCCCGTGGGCAAGGAAACACTGGGACGCGTGATCAACGTGATCGGTGAGCCGGTGGACAATCTCGGCCCGGTGGGCGAAAAGACGCGCAACCCGATTCATCGCCCCGCGCCTCTCTTCGACGAGCAGTCGACGCGCGAGGAGATGTTCGAGACCGGCATCAAGGTCATCGACCTGATTCAGCCCTTCCTCAAGGGCGGCAAGATCGGTCTGTTCGGTGGCGCCGGTGTGGGCAAGACCGTGGTCATCATGGAATTGATCAACAACGTGGCCAAGAACCACGGCGGCTTCTCCGTGTTTGCCGGCGTGGGCGAGCGCACGCGCGAGGGCAACGACCTGTGGCTGGAGATGACCGAGAGCGGCGTCATCAAGCCCGGCACGTGGCAGGAGTCGAAGTGCTCGCTGGTGTACGGCCAGATGACGGAGCCGCCGGGAGCGCGTCTGCGCGTGGCGCTGACCGGGCTCACGGTCGCCGAGTATTTCCGTGATGTGGAAGGCTCTGACACGCTGCTGTTCATCGACAACATCTTTCGCTTCACGCAGGCGGGTTCCGAAGTGTCCACGCTGCTGGGCCGCATGCCTTCGGCCGTGGGTTACCAGCCGAACCTGGCCACCGAAATGGGCGAGTTGCAGGAGCGTATCACATCGACCAGCAAAGGCTCGGTCACCTCGGTGCAGGCCGTCTATGTGCCCGCCGACGACTTGACCGATCCGGCGCCGGCGACGACCTTTGCGCACCTGGATGCAACCACCGTGTTGAGCCGTCCGCTCTCCGAGCTGGGTATCTATCCGGCCGTCGATCCGCTGGCTTCGACCTCGCGCATTCTGACGGCGCGCGTCGTCGGGCAGGATCACTACGACGTTGCACAGGGCGTCAAGCGCATTCTGCAACGCTACAAGGATCTGCAGGACATCATCGCCATTCTCGGTATCGACGAGCTTTCAGAGGACGACAAGCTCACGGTAGCGCGGGCGCGCAAGGTGCAGAAGTTCCTCTCGCAGCCTTTCCACGTGGCGGAGCAGTTCACGGGCATTCCCGGCGCTTATGTCAAGATCGCCGACACGGTGCGCGCCTTCAAGGAGATCATCGAGGGCAAGCACGACGAGGTACCGGAGCAGGCGTTCTACATGAAAGGCGGCATCGAGGAAGTGCTCGAAGCCGCGGAGAAACTGAAGGCGACAGTGTAGCGGTGCGGTCCGCGAAAGGCATTTATGGCTGAAGCAACCTCCGATCAACTCCGCGTACGGCTCGTTACCCCCGAGCGCATTCTTTTCGAGGCTGATGCCTCGGCGGTGGAACTGCCGTCGAAGACAGGCTACATGGAAGTGCTTTACGGCCACGCGCCGCTGATGGCCGAACTGGGCGCGGGAGATGTGACGATCCACCAGGTAGCGGATGCGGCTCAGGCAGGCAAACCCACACGCTATAACGTGAGTTGGGGGTTTGTGGAGGTTCTGCCCAATCGCGTGACGATCCTTGCTTCCGACGCACTGAAGCCCGGAGAGATCGACCTGCCGCGCGCCGAACAGCAGCTCGATCGCGGACTCAACCTGTGGAAGCAGGCAGGCGAAAGCGTAGAGGCCTACGACGAGGCTCTGCGCGTGATCTCCGAAGCGGAAGCGAAGATCGCTTCGGCGGGCGAGGCAGATACGTCCCACTAAGCCGGCGCAAACCATCTCTTTCAGCAAGAGGCCCTGCCCGATTGAGCAGGGCTTCTTGCTGCGTGCGCTCAGTGGCTATCGCCGTCGTGATCGACGTCGCCGGCGGCAGAGGTCTTCTGGGCGGCCGGGCTGATGGAGACGGTGTCGGGCGCGAGCTGGCCGCTGGAGCTCGATCTGGCGGGAGCGTGGGAAGGCGCCGAAGTGGGACTGGAAAGTTGAGCGGCGCTGGCTGCTGTCAAACTGGAGATTGCGGAAACCATCCGTTGCGGCCCTCCTCGGCCGTGCTCATCCTATCGGCACCAAGCGCAGGAAATGCCATGGCCGCCACAATGAAGTTTTTGTCATTTGAGATTTACCCGATGCGCTGCGAAAACTTGCCCGCTCTGCCCCCGGCCCGCTAAAGTTTCTGGTGACGCTGCTGGCGCGAGACGTTGCTCTTGCTGTTCTGTCCGCTGCGCTTCTTTTTAGCTCCCGGAGGATTGCCCGATGAGTTCCGCGCCGGTCCCGGCCGTTCCCGCCCAAGACTTTGACTCCATGCTCAGGGAGAATCGTGTCTTCTCGCCTTCCCCGGAGTTCAGCGCCAGGGCCCACTTTAAGAGTCCCGATGAGTACGAGGCGCTTTATAAGCAATCCATCGAAGATCCTGAACAATTCTGGGGCAGCGCGGCGCGAGAGCTCGACTGGATCAAGCCATGGGACAAGGTTCTGGAGTGGGATCTGCCATGGGCCAAATGGTTTGTCGGCGGCAAAATCAACCTGAGTTACAACTGCGTGGACCGGCATGCCCTCGGCGAACGCCGCAATAAGACCGCGCTGATCTGGGAGGGTGAACCAGGCGAAATTCGCCGCCTGACATATGCCGAGTTGCACGCTGAGGTGCAGAGGTTCGCCAGCGCGCTCAAGTCGCTCGGCATCGGGAAGGGCGATCGTGTAGCGGTATACATGGGCATGACGCCGGAACTGGCCATTGCGCTGCTGGCCTGCGCGCGCATTGGCGCCGTACATTCGGTAATCTTCGGCGGATTCGCCTCGAACGCGATTGCCGACCGCGTGGCGGACTCGGGATGCGTAGCGATCATTACACAGGACACGGGCTACCGCCGCGGTAACGAGATCAAGCTGAAGGCGACCGTGGACGAAGCCATGCCCGCCTGCCCGACCGTGAAGCACGTTGTGGTGTTGAAGCGCACCGGCTCACCGGTCCAGATGGTCGAGGGCCGCGACTACTGGTGGCACGAACTGGCAGCCAAGGCTGCGCCCGAGTGTCCGGCCGAGCCGATGGACTCCGAAGACCCGCTCTACATCCTCTATACGTCCGGTTCGACGGGCAAACCCAAGGGCCTGCTGCATACCACGGGCGGCTACGCCGTGCAGACGTATCTCACCGCGAAGTACGTCTTTGATCTGCACGACGATGACATCTACTGGTGCACGGCAGACATTGGCTGGGTCACAGGCCATTCGTATGTTGTTTACGGGCCGCTGGCTAACGGCGCCACCGTGCTGATGTACGAGGGCGCGCCCAACTGGCCGGATTTCTCCCGTTTCTGGAAGATCATCGACGACCACAAGGTGACAATCTTCTACACCGCGCCCACGGCGATCCGCGCCTTCATCAAGTGGGGCGACGAGTTTGTGGACAAGTACAAGCTCGACTCGCTGCGGCTGCTGGGCACGGTGGGCGAGCCCATCAATCCCGAGGCGTGGATGTGGTACCGCGAGAAGATCGGCCACAACCGCTGCCCGATTGTGGATACGTGGTGGCAGACGGAGACCGGCGCGATCATGATTGCGCCCATCCCGGGCGCCGTGCCGGCCAAGCCCGGCTCGGCGACACGGCCCTTCTTCGGCATTCAGGCAGATGTGGTGACTCGGCCCGACGCGAATGGACATTTCGAGCGAGTTCCGGCCGGCAGCGGCGGATTACTTGTGGTGCGCAAGCCCTGGCCTTCGATGGCGCGCACAATCTACGGCGATCCCGAGCGTTACCGGCAGACCTACTGGAGCGATGTGCCCGGCTGCTACTTCACGGGCGACGGCGCGCGCCAGGATGCCGACGGCTACTTCTGGCTGATGGGCCGCGTGGATGACGTGATCAACGTGAGCGGTCACCGGCTGGGCACGATGGAGGTCGAGTCAGCGCTGGTGGCTCACCCCAAGGTGGCGGAGGCGGCAGTCGTAGGCCGGCCGGATGACCTGAAGGGCCAGGCGATCGCTGCCTTCGTCACGCTCGAAAGCGGCAACACGGCCAGCGACGCGCTCAAGGACGAGCTGCGAAAGTGGGTCTCAAAAGAGATTGGCGCGCTCGCGCGTCCCGACGACATTCGCTTCACTGAGGCGCTGCCCAAAACGCGCTCGGGCAAAATCATGCGGCGCCTGCTGCGCGAACTGGCTACGCACGGTGAAGTGCGGGGCGATGTGACCACGCTCGAAGACTTCACCGTGATCGCCAAGCTGCGCGAAGCGGAAGAAGGTTGACGGCGGCTGCATTCGGCTGAAAGCTCAGCAGGCGGTTCCGGTGCGCAGGCGGGCGCGTGTGTTACGCGCTTCTGACCACGATTTCTTCGCGGGCAATCGCTCTGCGCTGGCTGGACGTCACGTAGAGATACCACCCCAGCCAGGCCGGAGCGGTCCAGAGGTAAAACGGCGATGGCAGTTGGATGGCCGCGATCGTGCCCACCATCCCTCCAAGCGCAACCAGGCCAAACAGCATCCATAAGCGCGGTGTTTTTTCTGCCGCATAGATGGCTGCGAGCACGGCGGGGAAAAGCACGGCCTCGTCGCTGAACCAGGAGTATGGAGCGGCCGCAACCGAGACCATCAGCAGCAGCATTCCTTGCCGATTCCACTCCCAGGTCTGGCGCCGCGTCCAGTAGTACCACGCTGCCCATGCGCAAGCGACAGCTACGGGAACGAACTCGATCCAGTGCGCGCTGCGGTCAATTGCGAATCTCAGCGCCACGCTGGCCGTTGGCAGGAACACGTCCATGATGTGCGCCGCACGGATCAGTTGGCGGTATTGGCTCCAGATGTGCGGATCGACCCAGAGCGAAAGCGAGCAACTCACCACCAGGGCAAGCAGAAACCCGACGGGCACACGCAGATCCCTGCGCCGCAGCGACCAGAGCGCAAGCACGACGGCCAGCGGCAGGAACAGATGCGGTTTGAGAGCGCAGGGCAGCAAGGCCGCTCCGGCCAGCCAGGGCTGCGTGCGATTGAATCGCAGAAAAAACGCGGCGCTGAGCAAAAAGAAGATGCCCAACTGGCCGGCCATCAGGCAGGAAATCGCTGGCGGAAAGCAGAGCCCGAGGAGGTGGTAACCCGACCCCTGCCGGCCGAATTCCTGCCAAAGGAGAAGAATCGAGAGGCAGAGGCAGGCGAGCGAAACCAACTGCCAGACAATCAGTCCCGTTTTGGCATTCAACATTCCCAGGGGCAGCGCGAAAAAGACGGCGACGGGAGGGCTGAGCGAGACTTTTGGCGCCGAATCCGCCATTCCGGCGGCTTGCTGCTCGTGCAGGATCCCGGCGGGATCGTAAGGATTGTGGCCCTCGACCAGCAATCGCTCGGCAGCCCAGTATTCGATGTAATCCCGCCCCGTCACGCTTTGGTTATCGAGCCCGATGACGTAGATCCACGAAACCAGAGCGACGGCGGCGGCTGTCATCAATGCCGCTGCCAGGATTCGCACGGGACTCCATGTTGCAGGCATAAGTCATCTTACATTGCGGCTAACGCAGGCCGCTGCAGCGACACAACCGCCGGCCAGCCCCCAACTGTAAATCGCAGGTAAACTTCCCCGCGCAAACTCGCGTCCATCAGATTGTGCTACCAGTTGCCGATGTTCGTTATCGCTGCCCCTGCTGTGGATACAAAACGCTCCAGGCGCCCGGCGCGTTCCAGTTGTGCCCCGTTTGCTGGTGGGAGGATGACGGCCAGGATGACGGGGACGCTTTAGAGGTGCGCCTGACGGTCAACGGTCAGCTCAGCCTGAACCAGGCGCGCGCCAATTTCACGCAATTCGGCGCCGCGCATCCGCGCTTTCTGCAGTACGTTCGTAAGCCGCAGGCCGCAGAGCAGTAATGTACCTTTCGCGATGCCCTTCGCCTTGCCCCGCCCCTGATCAGTTTGACCCCTCTGGCAAAGCCCCGTACCATAATTGAAGGGATTTCCCTGGCCAAACGGCACTGATTCGCCTTTGCGGCAGCCGTGGCCGATCGAACATAAGGCGCGAGCGCCCGGAAGGATTATCTTGACTGCCAGTAGCACCCTCGAAAACAACTCCGATACGGCTGAACCCCAGCATAATCACGATCATGCCGAAGAGCATCACGACCACGCTCACGGACCGGTTCTGAACCCCGAGTGCACACGGGAGCTGGTCATCGATGTCCCTGCGGACGAAGTCTCCAGTACCTGGGCGAAAGTGGCCGGAAACTACCGCAAATATGCGAAGATTCCCGGATTCCGTCCCGGCAAAGTTCCGGAGTCGGTCATCCGCCGCCGATTCGGCGCCGATATCCGCAAGGAAGTCATTGACACCCTGCTGCCGGAGCGGTTCAATGCCGGCGTCGCAGAGTTGGGGGTTCATCCCGTGGGCCAGCCGCAGGTGACCGAACTGACCATGGACGAGGGCTCCCCGCTGCATGTGAAGGCAGTCTTCGAGTGCATTCCGGCATTCTCGATTGATGGCTACAAGGACGTGACGGTGCCCCGGCCCTCCGTGGAAGTGACCGAGGAAGAGTTCCAGCACGAGATCGAACAGCTTCGCGATTCACGCGCGACCATTGAGCCTGTGGAAGAGGAGCGCGCACTCGTCGACGGCGACTGGGCGCAGATCAATTACAAGGGTGAGATCCATAAGGACGAGACCGCCGAGGAAGGCGCAGCCACGCCCGAGCCGGTGAGCGGTGAGGATACGCTGGTTGAGATTGGCGGCAAGGATACGCTGGAGGCGTTCAGCACGGCACTGCGCGGCGCCAGGCCAGGGCAGGAGCTGAAGGTCGAGGTGCTCTACCCGGCCGACTACGCCGAAGCGCGGCTGGCTGGCAAGACGATCGCCTACGACGTAACGGTGAAAGCCATCAAGAAGCGCATCCTGCCCGAATTGAACGACGAATTTGCCAAGGAGGCCGGTAACTACGAGAGCTACGCCGATCTCGAGAAGAGCATGCGCGAGTACATGGGGAACCGCAAGCAGCGCAACGTGGAATCGGAGACAAGGGACCGTCTGTTCGCCGCGATGAGCGAGAAGTTCTCCTTCCCTGTTCCCGAATCGCTGATACAGGACCAAATTGACGCACGCCTGGAGCGTGGACTGCGCGCGCTTGCGGCTCAGGGCATGTCGCCTGAGCAGATGCGCAAGCTTGACTTTTCGCGTCTGCGCGCGGCGCAGCGCGACAGCGCAGTGGCCGAAGTGAAGACCAACATCCTTCTCGATCGCATCGCCGGCGAGGAAAACATCACCGTCAGCGAAGAGGAGATGAACCGGGAGTTGCAGATCGCCGCGATTCAGTCGCGCGAGCCGCTTGATGCCCTGAAAGTGCGATTGACCCAGGATGGCGGCCTGGTCAGGATAAGGGAACAAATCAGACGGGAAAAGACTGCCTCGATTCTGTACGAGCGACTGCCAGCGTAAGAAAGCGTAGTCTCCGGTGTTCAATTCCGGGAATTGCGCGCGTGGAGCCGATATAAACAGAAAACAGCTAGTATCTAGAAGCTAGCAGCTAGGAGCTAAGGAAGAATGGCATTGGTTCCCATGGTGGTTGAGCAGACGAGCCGGGGCGAGCGCGCCTACGACATTTACTCGCGTCTGCTGCGCGACAACATTATCTTTCTTGGTACGCCCATCGACGATCAGGTGGCGAATCTCATTGTGGCGCAAATGCTGTTTCTCCAGGGCGAAGATCCCGAGAAGGACGTTTCGCTCTATATCAATTCTCCGGGCGGCTCGATTACCGCGGGCCTGGCCATCTACGACACCATGCAGTTCATCAAGAACAACGTGGTAACGTACTGCATCGGGCAGGCGGCCAGCATGGGCGCGTTTCTGCTGCTTGCCGGGACCAAGGGAAAGCGCTTTGCCTTACCTAACTCCCGCATTCTCATTCATCAACCGTCAATGGGCGGGTTGAGCGGACAGGCCACCGACATCGACATTCACGCGCGAGAAATCCTGCGCATACGCGAGATCACCAATAATCTGATGGCCCGGCACACGGGACAGCCGCTCGATCGCATCGAGCACGACGTGGAGCGGGATTTCATCATGAACGCGCAACAGGCCAAGGAATACGGAATCGTGGACGAGATCATCGATCGGCCACGCACGTAGCCGCGGCAAGGGAATTAGGATTACACTCGTCAAGTAGGGTATTGGGGGCAAAGGGGATGAAAACGAGGTTGGGACCGGAAGAACCGCTCCGCTGTTCGTTCTGCCACAAGTCGCAGGACGCTGTGGCCAAGTTGATCTCGTCGCCCAGCGACTACCCTCGCGCCTACATCTGCGACGAGTGCGTTGCTGTCTGCAACTCCATTCTGGAAGACGACCGCAGCGGCGAAGCACCTGCAACCGCCACGGGACATCTGCCCAAACCCACCGAGGTCAAGAGTTTCCTCGATGATTATGTGATTGGTCAGGACCAGACCAAGAAAAAACTTGCCGTGGCAGTGTACAACCACTACAAGCGCATCCAGATGAACCGCTCGCGGACGAGTGATGTAGAACTGGCGAAGTCCAACATTCTGCTCATCGGGCCTACGGGATCGGGCAAGACGCTGCTGGCGCACACCCTGGCCAAGATGCTCGACGTGCCCTTCGCGATTGTGGATGCGACGACGCTCACCGAAGCCGGCTACGTGGGCGAGGATGTGGAAAACATCATCCTCAAGCTGCTTCAGGCCGCCGAAGGCGACGTGACACGCGCGCAGCAGGGCATCATCTACATCGACGAGATCGACAAGATCGGCCGCAAGGACGAGAATCCGTCGATCACACGCGACGTAAGCGGCGAGGGTGTACAACAGGCGCTGCTCAAGATTCTCGAGGGCACGGTGGCGAATGTCCCTCCGCAGGGCGGGCGCAAGCATCCGCACCAGGAGTTCACCGCCGTCGATACCACCAACATTCTCTTCATCTGCGGCGGCGCTTTTGTGGGTCTGGAGCGCGTTGTCGGACGTCGCATCGGCAAAAAGGCGCTTGGCTTCCGCTCGATCGACGAGGATACCGACCAGGCGACAACCCGCTCGCATCGCGACACCGAACTGCTCCGCAGGACCGAGCCGCAGGATCTGATCAAGTACGGACTGATTCCCGAGTTTGTCGGCCGCCTGCCTGTCATGGGCGTGCTTGACGAACTGGATGAGGCAGCGCTGATCGAGATCCTTACCAAGCCGCGGAACGCCATCCTCAAGCAATATCAGCGCCTCTTCGAGTACGAGAATGTGCGTCTGCACTTCACACAGGAAGCGGCGTGCGCGGTTGCGCGCGAAGCGCTGGCCCGCAAGGTGGGCGCGCGCGGGCTGCGCATGATCCTCGAAGAGCTGATGCTCGACCTGATGTACCACCTGCCTTCGAACAAGCGCGTGCGCGATCTGGAAATCACCAGAGACATGGTGGAGCGCCGCGACCTGTCCCTGTGCCTGCTGGAAAAGGCAGGTTGAGGACGTAGTGTTTTTGTTGCACGAGCATGACTTTCGTCACACCGAATGTTCCGGCCGGTTGTGACTTCAGCGTACTCGCTGGCACTTGTCTGCGCGTTCCCTTGCTCCCTGCTTGGCTGTACAATCCCTACATGACCCGTCCCTGCCTTCCAACCCCGAGGCCGGATGCGTGCGTCTAACAATGAGAAGATCCAATGACCGTGCCCCGCGATAAAAACGAACCGCGCAAGCTTCCCATGATGCCCATCCGCGATATGGTCATCTTCCCCTACATGATGACCCCGTTTGTCGTGGGCCGC
>JAJYFA010000114.1 GCA_021790995.1 Acidobacteriota bacterium | reverse complement strand
CGGTGCTCGATCCGGGACCGTCGCGGTCGGCGAACTTGCACCTCTACGCGCACTGCCTGCGCAACCAGCCTGGCGGAGTTGCGCTGCTTGCGATCAACGCGGATAAAGACGCGAGGCAGACACTGCGGATTCCGGGGGGCGCCGAGAGTTATACCATGACTGCGGCTTCATTGACCGCGCCCACAGTGAATCTGAATGGCAAACAACTCAAGCTGGGGAAAGACGATGCGCTGCCTGTTCTCAGCGGGGCGGCAGTGCGCGTCAAGAAGGTGACTGTTGCGCCAGAGAGCGTTACGTTCCTGGCATTTCCCAAGGCGGATAACGCGAGTTGCAAGTAACGCGTTGAGCGTGCGATTTCGTCATTGTTGATCGCGTCGGGCTTGCAGGCCTGAGCAGACTGCCATTTCCAGTGGTCAGTCCACTGGTTGTACACTAGGAGGGATGCGCATTCTCCTTGCCAGCACCCTCGTTGCCGTTGCCGTTGTGGCAGGGTGTCATTCCAGTCCGAAGCCCGAGTCGCAAAGCTCTGCTACGCAGGCTTATAACGTGTACAAGCTGCGGGGAAAGGTGGTTGCCACCAATCCCGCAACCGGCGAAGTGACGGTGAACCACGATGCCATCCCCGGCTTCATGGGGGCGATGATCATGCCATACAAGCTCAAGAATCCCAACATCCTGAGCGAACTGCATCCTGGAGACACCATCACCGCCGATGTGCTGGTTTCAGAGGATCCGAATGTGGACGTGCGGCTCGACCATATCGTCGTGATCGCACAGGGCAAGCCGGATTACAAGCCCACCGTGTTCTATCACGTGCCGGCGCCGGGCGATACGGTTCCCGACTTCAAGCTGCGCAACCAGGATGGGCGCGACCTTCATCTCGACCAGTTCCGCGGCAAGACGTTGCTGCTCACTTTTATTTACACGCGCTGTCCGCTGCCGAACTTTTGCCCGCTGGTGACACACAATTTTGCCGTGATCGACAAGCAGTTGGCGGCTAATCCGGCGCTTTACGCCAGGACGCATCTGCTCTGTGTGAGCTTCGATCCGGAGCACGATACGCCGGCGCGGTTGCGCGCCTACGGCGCGCAGTATATTGGCAGCGACTCCAGGAGCGCGTTCGCGCACTGGGATTTTGCCGTGCCTTCGCAGCAAGAGCTTCTGGAGATGGCGAAGTTTTTCGATGTGGGTATTGCGCGCGGCGCCAACGACACGATTACGCACACGCTTTCCACCACCCTGATCGATGCGCATGGCAAGGTGGCGCAGTTTTATCCCGGCAATGAGTGGACGCCGGACCAGGTGGTGGCAGACGTAAAGAAGACAGTTTCCAGTTCCTAGCTTTTAGCTGTCAGCTTCTTGGTTCGGATACGAGTAGCAAAATTGATCGGTAAAAAACTGTAGCAGTTTGCGCTTCAAGATTTTTTCTGAAACTCATGGAAGGAAGGCAAGGAGAAAAACGATGAAGTATGGGTTGAATATTCGCGAAGGTGGCGAGTTGGATTTTCTGGCGTTGGGAGCGTTGGTGCACCGGCTCGATCCGGGAATCATTCCCTTTCGCAAGGCGACAGAGTGCATGATTCATGTCAGTGGCGGCGAGTTCAACGCGGCTGCCAATCTGTCGGACTGCTTCAAGATGAAGACCGCGGTGGCTTCGGCGATGGTGGATTACCCCATCGGCGACCTGATCGCGGAACGGGTGCGGGCCATGGGCGTCAAGCCCATCTACAAGCACTTTGAGCACAACGGAGTGAACGGCCCCAATATGGCTACGGTCTACAGCGATCGCGGCGCGGGCGTTCGGCCTCCGGTGGTTTTTTATAATCGCGCCAACGAAGCCGGCGCCATGCTGAAGCCCGGCGACTTCGACTGGAAGAAGATCTTCGCGGGTGGCGTGCGCTGGGTGCATTCGGGCGGCATTTTCGCGGCTCTCTCGCCAACTACGGCTCCGCTCGTGGCCGAGATGATGCAGGAAGCGAAGGCTGCCGGCGCCATTACGTCCTTCGATCTCAACTTCCGCGCCAAGCTGTGGAAGATCCACGGTGGCGACGACAAGGCAGTCGAGACCATCGCCACGATCGTCAAGAATGTCGACGTGCTGATCGGCAACGAAGAGGATCTGCAGAAGGGACTTGGCATTCCGGGACCCGACGTGCAGGCCAAATCGAAGCTCGATCCGGCGGTGTTCTTCGGCATGATCGATAACGTGGTCAAGAAGCATCCGCACGTGAAGATCGTGGCGACAACGCTTCGCGAGGTGCACTCGACGAATCGGCATAGCTGGGGCGCGGTGGCGTGGGTTGACGGCAAAACTTACGTTGCGCCGACGGCGGAGTTGGATGTGGTCGATCGCGTGGGCGGCGGCGACGGCTTTGCGGCCGGCTTCATCTATGGTCTGCTGAAGGGCGAAGAGCCGGAGCAGGCGCTCAGGCTGGGTTGGGCGCACGGCGCTTTGCTGACCACTTTCATCGGCGACACCACCATGGCGACGCTTGACCAGGTGAAGTCATTCGCCAAGGGCGGATCGGCGAGAATCCAGCGGTAAAAAAAGCAGGGAACAGGGATCAGGGATCAGTTGTCAGCGGTTTGTGATCAGTGGTCGTGACTGGCGATTATTGGTCAAGGATCAGCTTTTGCGCTTCACAGGTGTGGTTGACGCTGCGGCCCGCAGAGCTTTCTGATACCTGATACCTGATCCCTGCTTTTCCGCAACTGTTATTCTTGCCATGCATCCAAAGAGGAGGTTTGTATGGCAAAGGTAACGATTTTGTTCGGTGTTCTGCTCATCATCCTGGGGATGGTGGGATACTTCGGCACGGGTAGCGTCCACCCCACGGCGCTGATCCCCACGTGGTTTGGTCTGGCACTCGGTGTGGGTGGGTTTCTCGCCATCAGCCCCAGCGAGAGCCGGCGCAAACTCTTCATGCACATCAATGTGACGATCGGCCTTCTGGGTTGCATAGGTGCGTTCGTTGAGGCGCTTCGCGGCTACGGCGCGGCGCGGTCGCTGGGCCTCGATCCCGATATGAAGGCCTTCGCGGCCAAACTCGCTATGGCTGTACTGCTGCTCGTCTACGTAAATCTGTGTGTGCGCTCGTTTATCGATGCGCGTCGCAAGCGGCAGGAATAGCTCATGGGCGGATTTCATGGCAGCGGATTGCGGATGGGACTGGCCGCGGAGCAGGGCGGGCACGGGCGCGGTGCGCGTGCCGGCCAGACCGATCTGCCTAAGCGCAAGCCTGCGCTGAGAAAGATCTGGCCCGAAGTCAAGGCGCTGGTGGCTCCGCGCAAGGGGCTCATTCTCGTCGGTCTGGTGCTGATGTCGCTTAACCGGCTTGCCGGCTTGGTGCTGCCTTACACGTCGAAGCCTCTGCTCGACAAGGTGCTCTCAGGCGCGCATCCGCATCCCGAACTGTTGCCCCGCATCATCGCACTTGTCTTCGGCGCCATGGTAGTGCAGGCCATCACGTCGTACGCGCTTACGCAGTTGCTCTCGAAGGCCGGCCAGCGCCTGATCGCCGAAATGCGGCGCCAGATACAGCGCCACGTGGGCCTGCTTCCTGTGGCCTATTACGACGAAAATCGCACTGGTACGCTGGTGGCGCGCATCATGACCGACGTCGAAGGTGTGCGTAATCTGGTCGGCACCGGAATCGTCCAGTTTCTGGGCGGCATGATGACGGCGGTTCTGGCCTTTATCTACCTCATGCATCGCAGCGTCGTGGTGACGCTCACGGTGTTTTCCGTGCTGGGCGCGTTTGTTTTTGTTTTGCAGTACGGGTTTCGGACCATCCGGCCCATCTTTCGCGAGCGCGGCCGGATCAACGCTGAAGTTACGGGCCGGCTGACCGAATCGCTTGGCGGCGTGCGCGTCATCAAGGGCTACCACGCCGAGGATCGCGAGCACAGCGTGTTTTCCGCAGGCGTGGATCGGCTTTTGCAGAACGTGATGAAGTCGCTCACCATGACGAGCGTGCTTTCGTCGGCTTCCACCACGGTTCTCGGGCTGGTTTCGGCGCTTGTGATGTGGATGGGCGGACATGACGTGCTGCGGGGTTCGTGGACCGTGGGCGATTATTTCGCTTACAACATGTTTCTGGCTTTCATGGTTGCGCCCGTCTTCCAGATTGTGAATGTCGGCACGCAACTCACTGAGGCATTCGCGGGCCTCGACCGTACGCACGAGCTCATGTCGGAACTTGAAGAGAACCAGAGCCCGCAGCGCACGGTGAAGATGCCGCTCATCGAGGGCCGCGTCGAGTTTCAAGACGTGCAGTTCGCCTACACGCCGGAGAAACCCGTGCTGCACGGCATCAGCTTCAAGGCCGAGCCGGGAACGGTCACGGCGCTGGTCGGCTCGTCGGGGTCGGGCAAATCGACGATGATCAGCCTGCTCTGCGCCTTCCATACCCCAACCAGCGGCCATGTGCTGGTTGACGGCGTCGATCTCGCCAGCGTCGACCTGAATACATTCCGTTCGCAGCTCGGCGTGGTGCTGCAGGACTCATTTCTCTTCGACGGCACCATCCGCGAGAACATCATGTTTTCGCGGCCCGAGGCGAGCGAGGAGCAGTTTCTCTTTGCCTGCCGCACCGCGTGTGTGGATGAGTTCGCCGAGCGTTTCGCCGAGGGTTATGAGACGATTGTGGGCGAACGCGGCGTGAAGCTCTCGGGCGGTCAGCGTCAGCGGCTTTCGATCGCGCGCGCTCTGCTGGCGTCTCCGCGCATTCTGATTCTCGACGAGGCCACGAGTTCACTCGACTCGGAGTCCGAAGCGATGATTCAGAGCGGCCTGGCTGAGCTGATGCAGGGTCGGACGACGTTTGTCATCGCGCACCGCCTTTCGACGATTCGCCGCGCCCACCAGATTCTGGTGGTCGAGCAGGGCCGCATCGTTGAACGCGGAAATCACGCGGAGCTGTTCGCTCTCGGCGGCCGCTACTACGACCTCTACACGCGCCAGCACGGTCTTGAAGCTAACCTCTTCCTTGCGCCCGGAGAGGGCGACAAAGTCGAAGCGGAAGTGAAAGAGTAGCAACTGGCAGGGACTTAGTGGCGTGCTGTCGATTTGTTCAGCGCCACAGCCGCGCGGATCAGCAATTTCAGTGCTTTTTCGTCAATGCTGTCGCCTTCGTGAAAATCGATGGCGCGCCGCGTGCTGCCCTCAAGGCTCGCGTTGAAAAGTCCGGCAGGATCATTGAGCGCAGCACCACGCGCGAAGGTCATCTTCACCGAGTTCTTATACGTTTCACCGGTTGAGAGGATGCCGTCGTGGGACCAGACGGGAACTCCAGGCGAAGTCGGCTTGGCCCACTTCCACTCTTCAACAACATCGGGATCGGCGTCCTTCACGAGAGCGCGAATCCGGTTGAGCATCTGGCCCCGCCAGTCGGGCAGAGCCTCAATTCTCGCGTTGATTTGCTTTGAAGGGGCTTTAGCTTTATGCGTCTTGCTTGCCTTCGCGGTCATTTCTTCTCCTTGAGAATCCGGGACGCGATCAATCTCAATAGGCATCTTCTTGCACGTCTTCCTCCCACCTGTTGACGCGTGTCCCATCATATGAGAAATTATAAATATACTCAAGAATCGGAACAAGGGATCAATATGCGAGACGCAACTCCGCAAGGCACTTATAAAGTTCAGGCTCTCGATCGCGCCTTTGCCGTGCTTGATTTGCTGGGCGAAAGCGACACACCGCTCGGGCTGGCGCAGGTGGCTGCTTCGCTGCAACTGCACAAGAGCACGGCGCACCGTTTCCTCATGGTCCTGGAGCGGCACCGTATGGTGGAGCGGACCTCGAACGGAAAATTCCGGCTGGGTCTGCGATTGTTCGATTTTGGCAACCGCGCGATTGAACAGTACGACCTGCGCGATCGTGCCCAGCCGCACCTGCGGCGCCTGGTGGCCGAGACCGAGGAGACCGCGCATCTGGCGCTGCTTGAAGCGGCGCGCGTGATCTACATCGACAAGATCGAGCCGACGCGTTCGGTGCGCATGATTACGCGGGTCGGCGCCAGCAACCCGGTGCACTGCACGGCAGTGGGCAAGGCGATGCTGGCGTTTCTGCCGCCGGAGCGATCGGCGGAGATCCTCAAGCGCGTTCGTTTTGAACGGATGACGACGCGCACGATTGCGACACTTGACGCGCTGCGCACAGAGCTGGAAAAGACGCACCGCCGCGGCTACGCCGTCGACGACGAGGAGCTTGAGGAAGGGTTGCGGTGTATCGCCGTTCCGGTGCTGGACGCGCAGCGGTTGCCCGTCGCCGCGGTGAGCGTCTCCGGGCCGTCGTTCCGCGTGACCGCGCAGAAGTTGCCCTCCATAGCGAATCACCTGTTGCAGTGCGTACGCGGAATCTCGATGGACATGGGGTATATGCCCAGCGGACGCGGAGCACGCTCGGCGGTTCTGGCCTGAGGATTCGGCCAGTGCACGGCATTGGGCACTGGGCCTAGCTGCGTTTCAAAGCGCGAATCCTGCGTATCTCTTCCAACCTCTGCGCCAGCAATTTTTCCCGTCCCTCCTGCGTTGGCTGATACCAGCGGCGGCCTTTGAGGGACTCAGGCAGGCAGTCCATGCCGGCCACTTTGCCCTCCTCGTCATGGGCGTAGCGGTAGCCATCGCTGTAGCCTAACTCCTTCATCAGTTTGGTAGGCGCGTTGCGCAGGTGCAGCGGCACGGGCTCCTGGCGGGTGTGTTCGATCTCGTCGCGCACTGCGCCGAAGGCAACGTAGACGGAGTTCGACTTGGGCGCGAGCGCCAGATAAACGACCGCTTCGGCCAGCGCCAACTCGCCCTCCGGAGAGCCGAGAAAATCGTAGGTGTCTTTCGCGGAGAGGCAGAGGTTCAGCGCTTCAGGCGCGGCCAGGCCGATATCTTCGATTGCCATGCGCACGATGCGCCGCGCCAGATACAGCGGATCCTCGCCGCCGGCTAACATGCGGCCCAGCCAGTAGAGTGCGGCGTCGGGATCGGAGTTGCGCACGCTCTTGTGCAGGGCCGAGATCAGGTTGAAGTGCTCCTCGCCCTGCCTGTCGTACATGAGTACGCGCTTCTGGATGGCTTCAGCAGCGATCGACTTCGTTATCTTCCTGTCGTCCTGGACAAGCTGCGCTGCGACCTCGATCGCGTTGTAGGCGCTGCGGCAGTCACCACTCGAGTAGTTGGCGATCAGTTCCAGTGCGTCTTCGCCGGCTGTGAGCGAGAGCGATCCCAAACCGCGCTCCCGATCCGCGAGAGCGCGCCGGAGCAGCGTCACGATCTGGTCTTCCTTGAGCGGTTCCAGAACGTAGACACGACAGCGCGAGAGTAGCGCCGAGATGATCTCGAACGAGGGATTCTCAGTAGTTGCGCCGATGAGGCGGATGGCGCCGCGCTCGACGTAGGGCAGAAACGCGTCCTGCTGCGCCTTGTTGAAGCGGTGAATCTCGTCGACGAAGAGGATGGTGCGCGAGTGCATCTCTGCGGCGCGCGCGGCATCGGCCATCACTTGCTTGATCTCTTTGATGCCGCTGGTCACGGCAGAAAATTCGATGAAGCTCGCGCGCGTTGTTTCTGCGACGATCTTGGCGAGCGTGGTTTTGCCCACGCCGGGCGGACCCCAGAAGATCATCGAGCTGGCGTCGTCGCGCTCAATCTGCACACGCAGTGGCTTGCCGGGACCGACGAGGTGTTCCTGACCGGCAAGCTCGTCGAGCGAACGTGGGCGCATCCGTTCGGCTAGAGGAGCCCCCACCATGGTCAATGCATGGAGCGGATCTTTCGCTGAGTGGCTTGGCTGCGAAGGGATTTTGTCGAAGAGATTCATCGCCGCGCCTCCTGATTCACTGTTGGCGCGATTCTGGCCGCCACGCGCTGCCGCGCCGCTTCGTAGAGCAGCACACTGGCGGCCACGGCGGCATTCAGGCTCTCCACCGGGCCGGGGCAGGGAATGGTAATCCGGCTGTCGGCCTTGGCGGCCAGTTCTTCGGCCACGCCGCTGCCTTCATTGCCGATGATGAAGGCGACTGGGGCGGTCATGTCGACCGATTCCGCCGACAGCGCGTCATTCACGGCCGTGGCATACAGAGTCACGCCAGCGCCGCGCAGTTCTTCCAGACACTCCTGCTCACTCACCGTCAGCACGGGAAGGCGAAAGACGCTGCCGGCCGAAGCGCGGATGGCCTTGGGGTTCCACGCGCTCACTGTTCCCGGCAGACTGACGGCGCCTGTCGCGCCGAATGCTTCGGCAGAGCGCAGGATGGTGCCGAGATTGCCCGGATCCTGCAGTCCGGCGAGCAGGAGAATCAGTGGCTCTCGATGGTCAGGGCGAAGAATGTTTTCCCAACTCCAGCCTGGCGGCTCAATCAGAGCGGCAACCGGCTGGGGAGTTTCCGTGGCTAGCGCCGATTCGAGCAGCTTGCGGGGCAGATGAAGAATCTCAGTCTCTGGCGGCAGGGGCAGCGCTTCGAGCAGCGATCCAGCACCTTGCGCCACAAAAGCTGTTGCCACATGCAGTCCGGCGCGCAGCGCCTCTTCAAGCAAATGCGGTCCTTCGATGCCGACGCGGTGTTGCGCGCCGCGGCCGGGATGGGCGAGCGCCTTGCGAAGCTCCTTCAGCCGCGGATTGTCCTTACTTTCCACCACACGAACAGGCATATCGACGATCCTAGGGCGATTCTAAACTGCGTGCGGAGCTTCGTTGTCCTCAGCCGGCGGTTTGGATGCGGCGGTCAAATCGCCCCCAAGGACCGCCGATCTTCCTTTCCGACTTGTCGAATACGCTGCGCCCGAGCTGATTTACCGTACCACCTATTCAATAGGTATGAGGTTGCAATAGACAATCATTACTTGGGGACGATATGATGCCATTTTCTGGCTGGTAGTCTGGTTAAAACTTTGAAAGTGTGGCTCGATGCGCGCTTCACTCTTTATTACCTGTTATAACGACACGCTTTTTCCCGAAACCGGGCGCGCGGTGGTGCGGTTGCTGGAGCGGCTGGGGGTGGAGCTGGAGTTCCGCTCGGCGCAGACCTGTTGTGGCCAGATGCACGCGAACACGGGATTCAGAGCAGAGGCCTTCAGCCAGGCCAAGCGGATGGTGCGGCTCTACGCCGACGCCGAGGCGGTGGTGGTGCCGTCGTCGTCCTGTGTGGCGATGATTCGCGATCAGTATCCGGGGCTGATGGAAGAGTTGGGCAACGAGGGATTGCGCGAGCAGTTCAAGGCGCTGGCGCCCCGGGTTTACGAACTGAGTGAGTTTTTGGTCGACAAGCTGGGCGCAGAGGACGTGGGCGCGTATTTTCCGCATCGGGTGACGTACCACGCCAGTTGCCACGGGCTGCGCGGATTGCACCTGGGCGACCGGCCGTTCCGGCTGCTCAAGAATGTGCGCGGACTGGAACTGGCACCGCTTGCGAACCTCGATCGCTGCTGCGGATTCGGCGGCACGTTCAGCGTGAAGAACGGCGAGGTTTCGTCGGCTATGCTGACCGAAAAGCTGGAAGACGTGCTGGCGACGCGCGCCGAATATTGCACCGCGCTCGACAATAGTTGTCTGATGCACCTGGGCGGGGCCATGCACCGGCAGTACGCGCCGATGAAGACGATTCACATGGCCGAGATTCTGGCCAGCACACAGGAAGAGGTACGAGGATGAGCGCCGTGAGCGATCACCCGATTCTCGATCCGGCGCTGGCTCCGCCATTTCCGGTGGCGGCGCTGCCGGTGCTGCGCAACGTGCAACTGCGCAAGAACGTGGCCCACGCGATCGACGTAATCCAGGCGAAGCGCGCGCGGCTGGTTGCCGAAAAAACCGACTGGCAGGAGCTGCGCACGGCGGCAGCGGCCATCAAGGACGAGACGCTCGCCAACCTGCCGGCGTATCTCGAACAGTTCGAGGAGCGATGCACGACAGCCGGCGGACAGGTGCACTGGGCTGCCGATGCGGCTGAGGCACGGCGCATTGTTCTGGAGATTCTGCGCGAGGAAAAGGCCGACGAGGTTATCAAGATCAAGACGATGACTTCGGCGGAGATCCAGCTGAATCCGTTTCTGGAGGATGCGGGCATCCGCGCGCACGAGACGGATCTTGCCGAGATTATTCTTCAGCTTGGTCAGGGCGAGCCGTCTCATATTGTTGTTCCCGCGCTGCATGTGAACCGCAGCCAGGTGCGCGAGATCTTTGCGCGAGCGATGGGGATCAAGGATCTCTCTGACGATCCCAAGGCGCTGACAGCGGCGGCGCGCAATTATCTGCGGAAGAAGTTTCTCACCGTTCCGACGGCGATCAGCGGCGCGAACTTTCTGGTTGCGGAAACGGGCGGCGTGGCTGTTGTCGAATCGGAGGGTAACGGGCGCATGTGCCTGACGCTGCCGCGGACGATGATTACGCTGGCCGGCATTGAGAAGATCGTCCCGCGGTTTGCCGATCTCGAAGTGATGCTGCAAATGCTGGCGCGCTCGGCGACCGGCGAGCGCATGAGCCCGTACACGTCGCTCTGGACGGGCGTGACGCCGGGCGACGGCCCCGAGCGATTCCATGTCGTGCTGCTCGACAACGGCCGCTCGTCGATTCTCGCGAACAAGACCGAGCGGCAGACGCTGCGCTGTATCCGTTGTGCGGCCTGCATGAACACATGCCCGGTCTATCGGCAGACGGGCGGACACGCGTATGGGTCGGTCTACCCCGGTCCGATCGGCGCGATTCTCACGCCGCAGTTGCAGGAGCTCAAGCACGCGCAGTCATTGCCTTTTGCCTCGTCCTTGTGTGGCGCCTGTTACGAGGTCTGTCCGGTGAAGATCAATATTCCCGAGATCCTGATCGACCTGCGTGCCAAGGTGACGGACCAGGAGCGAAGGACGGCCGGCAAGTTTACCGATCCCATGTATCTCGGGTTGCGCGTGGCGAATCTGATTTTTTCACGGGCGTGGATGTTTCATTGTGCGCAGCGGATGGCCCGGATTGGCTTGCGCGTATTTACGCGGCGTGACGGATGGATTCACGCGCTGCCCAGCGTGGGCGCGAAGTGGACGCAAACCCGCGATCTGCGCGGACTGCCGAAGCAGACCTTTCACGAGTGGTGGGAAAAGACAGGGAACAAGAGGACAAGGGAATCAGGGATCGAGGAGGTGGAGGCACGATGAGCGCGTCTGCGTCCCGAGAATCCGTTCTGAAGCGCATCCGGGCTTCTTTAGCCGGGAGTTCTGCAGCGAGGGCCAGGTTTGCTGAGTCCGCAAGGCGGAATTCTGCCGCAGAGCTGAGAGCAGGCACGGAAGTGCTTTTGGAGATTCCGCGCGATTATGCGCGGAAGGGGGAAATGACGTTGGCCGAGCGCTGCGCGCGATTTGTCGAACGGCTGCGCGAGTACGATGCGGAGGTCGTGGAATGCGCGCCTGACGGGCTTGCCGCGGCGATTGCCGCGCAACTCAAGGCGAGCGGCAGGCGCACCTTTGTCGCGCCCTCGGGGTTGCCGGCCGAGTGGCTTGCGTCCGGCTTCGAGTGGATGATCGACGGCAACCTCGAAGTCCGCGATGTGGAGCGGGCCGACGGGGTCGTCACAGCCTGTTTCTGCGGCGTGGCCGAGTCGGGCACTATTGTTTTGCATCATGGGCCGGCCGAGGGGCGGCGCGTGATTTCTCTGCTTCCGGATTGGCATTTATGCGTGGTGCGAGCTGGCCAGGTGGTCGAGACGCTGCCGGAGTACTTTGACAGGTGTCAGATGTCAGGAATCAGGGGTCAGAAGAACAGGGAGCAGCAAGCAGATGAGTTGCCGCGCCTGGTGACGTGGATTGCCGGTCCGAGCGCGACGGCGGACATTGAGATGACGCGCATCAAGGGAGTGCACGGACCGAGATTTTTGAATGTGATTCTGGTGCAAGACTGAGCGACCAGGGACGGGGGCTGGAAAGCATCGGTGGACGAAGGGCTTTTTGACTTGGTGTGGCCGGAATGAGGAAAGGCAACCGTAGATTCTTCGACTCGTCTACATTCAGTGGACTCGCTCGGGATGACAGGGTTTTTTCATCTGCGATGGCAGGGAGCACAACAATTGGGTTTGAGTTAGACAGAATTTTAGGGGAATGAGGACTAAGATGGCACTTTCGGATTCTGCAGTTCAGGATATTGCGTTCAATGCGCTCGATTCGTTCCGGATCGAGATTCCCTCCTGGGGGTTCGCCAACACGGGCACGCGCTTCGGCAAGTTTGCGCAGGCCGCCGCCGCAACAACCATCGAAGAGAAGTTTGCCGACGCTGGCGAGGTGAACCGGTTGACGGGCGTTACGCCCACCGTGGCGCTGCACGTCCTTTGGGATCTGCCGAATGGCGTCAAGGACGTGCCTGAGGTCAAGGCGCTCGAAAATCGCTTCGGCGTGCGGTCTGGATCGATCAATCCCAATCTCTTCCAGGACCAGGAGTACAAGTACGGCTCGCTCTGTAACCCCTCGTCCGAGATTCGCGCGCATGCCCTCGAACATATGCTCGATTCGATTGAGATCGCGAAGCAACTCGGTTCGCGCGACATCTCGTTGTGGATGGCTGACGGCTCGAATTATCCCGGCACGCAGAGCATTCGCAAGCGCATCGCGTGGCTCGAACATGCGCTGCACGTCTCGCACGAGCACCTTGCGCGCAACCAGCGTCTGCTCGTGGAATACAAGCCGTTTGAGCCGGCCTTCTACCATACCGACATCGCCGACTGGGGAATGTCGAGCCACTTTGCGCGTATGGCCGGCCCGCAGGCGCGCGTGCTGGTCGACACGGGTCATCACTATAGCGCACAGAACATCGAGCAGATCGTTGCGTGGCTCCTGCACACCAAAATGCTGGGCGGATTCCACTTCAACGACCGCCGTTACGCCGACGACGATCTGACGCTGGGCTCGATCGATCCCTACCAGATCTTCCGCATCTTCCATGAGATTCATGTGGCCACCGACGACGGACTGAATCCCGAGATCGCTTACATGATCGATCAGAGCCACAACCTCAAGGGCAAGATGGAAGCTATGGTACAGACCGTGATGACCGCGCAGGAACTGTATCTGAAGGCCGCGCTCGTCGATCGCAAGCAACTCGCCGCGCTACAGCAGACGTGCGATCTGGTGGCCGCGGAGGAGCTTTACCGTGGCGCCTTCTGGACCGACGTGCGTCCGCTCGTCCGCGCCTGGCGCGAAGCCCGCAACCTGCCTGCCGATCCGCTGGCCGCACTCAAGGAAAGCGGCTATGTGGAGCGCGCGGCGAAAGAGCGCGGCAGCCGCAGTTTGGCGGTCAGCAGCTACGCGTAAAGCAGGGAACCAGAGCACAAGAAGGCGGGCACGAAGCGGAGTTGAAACTCGATGCTTCCCAGGTTTCGAAAGACGGGACCTGGGAAGCTCTGCGAGTCAGCGGCTCGTTGAGGTTCGAGCGATCCGCAGTGGAATCTGTGTGCCAAAATTCCGGTAGATATCCGCGAATTCCATCCGCATGGCTTCGCCCCATCAATATAGGATTGAAGTTCCGTCAGGCATCCCGGCGCGGGCGGTTGGCATCGAATTAGCTCGGTATCAAGATTCATCGGGCATCGGTGACGGTTTGCCGTTGCGATACGGAAAATCACTCCAGCCGCGCCGGATCA
>JAJYFA010000263.1 GCA_021790995.1 Acidobacteriota bacterium | reverse complement strand
GTGAATCGGAGGATGTCGCCGGCGTCCTGGTGCTGTTCGCATGCGCCTTGCTTGCGTTTGCCTGGTACATTGCGGCTTCGCGTTTTCATCTGCATAACTCACAGTGCCTGGAAATCTTCCTCGACAGCTCGATTCTTTTCTTCGGCGGAGGTGTCATCTGCGCACAACTGGTCGGCCGGAGGAAGAGGAGAGAGGAGAGCTGGCCGCACCCGGCCATCGCCGTGCCGGCATCGAAGGATGCGGCGATTGTTAGGGACGCCAACCGGAACGGCTCTACGCTGCTCGGTTACAACGTCCACAGAGAGCCTTGGTTGTGGCCGGATCTGGTGCGCATGAAGCATGGGGTCATCGTCGGCGGAACCGGCGCGGGCAAGTCTACATTCCTTGAAAACATCATCGCGCAGGACGTGACGCGGCGCTTTGGGGCTCGCAGGATGCCTATGATCATCTTCGACGGCAAGGGCGAACGGGAGTTTCTTGACCGTCTCTTGCCGCATATCGAGTCCGCAGGCCGCCTGCAGGACTTGCGGGTGATCGATCCGACCCACCCCACCGAATCGGCACGGTACAACCCTTTTTACGCCCTCGATGACGCCTACCAAGAGCATGTGAACTTCATTTTCCGGTCATTCGGCCTGCGTGAGGACTTCTTCAAAGGACACCAGGAGGCATACCTCTCGGACCTGGTGCGCATCCTGCAATACACGGGCAAACTCTTCAACGTCTACGACGTGCTTGTGATGGCGCTCGATGAGGAGGTGCTGGCGGAACAGATCGGCGTTGCTAAGGCTCGTCTGGCCTTGACACCAGGCATTTCCATGCAGAAGCGTCTGAACTTCGAGATGTCGGTCAAGATGCTTCAACGATCACTCGCGGACCGCGAGCGAGTGGAGAAGATTCAAGGACTCTTGAATGAGTTGTTGAGCTTCTTGGAGGATGAGCTATCGGTCGTGACCGGCTCGTACCAGGACCTTCTCACGCTCGACGAGGTGCTTGAAAACGACCTGATCCTGTTCGTCTCGCTCAACGCGAACCGCAATCAGCGCGCTGTCGAAGCGCTGGGAAAGATCCTGCTTCAGAACATCCAACTGATGGTGGGCAAGCGCTACGCGCAGCCGTCTAGCGGCCGGGACGCGGACGAACCGATGCTCTCGGTCATCCTGGACGAGTTCGCCTCCTTCGCCTATCCCGCATTTACCCAGGTGCTCCAGACCGCGCGCGGCGCGCGAGTGTCGTTCCTGTTCTCGTTCCAGAGCATGCCCCAGTTGCAACGTGTGAGCCAGGCATTCGCCGACGAAGTATCGTCGGCGCCGGGAACGAAGATGATCATGAACGTCTCGGAGGAGAATACGGCGCAATGGTTCCTGAAGGCGTCTGCCAGAATTGCGACCAAGCGGCGCAGCCTGTCGGTCCGCCGCACCGGAATCTTCTCGACAAAATACACCGAAACGGGCACGGGGAGCGAGAGCGACATCAAGGAGACTCGCGCCCGCGAGGACCACATCAAGAACCTCCCTGTAGGCCAGATGGAGATCCTGATGGTGGACAACCGGGAGGGCACCCGCCACTCGCACCTGCACGTCCGCCGTGCGCCGCGATTCGAGATTGAGGGACTTCAACCGGCGCTCTATCCCAAGATGCACAGTTATCTCGACCCGAAAATCGGCGTCAATCTGCGTTTCAAAGAGACCGAGAACCGGAAACAACGGCGCCGGAGGGCGGCAGGATTGTTCCTCGGCGGGGTCAATGGAGAGTGACGATGCGATCACCACTCATCATTCGGACCGTCGTCTTTGCTATCTCGCTCTGGTGCGTCTACGGGTCATCTTTCGCTCAAACCGCGGGCCGTGCAGCCTCCGAAACCGCGCAACCCGTGGCGAAGCACCAAGGGTTCTTCGACTATGCGTTAGGGAAGATCAATCCTCGCGACAAGGATTATGGCACGGCGATGGAGTCTGGTAGGGCTGCTCTCGTCGAGAATTCCATCGACGATCTTTATTTCTGGTCGAATGTGGTGACGCTGCTTTTGCTCAGCGGGATGGTCGCCGTTATCCTTCTTCAGTGGCGCGCGGCAGACAAGCGTGAAGTGATTGCGGCATCGCTGATCGCGCAATTATGGAATGGCCGCGTCAGCGACCGGATCGAGATTGAACGTCGCACGGAACAGTTCAATCGACTGGTCGAAGCCCATAACGCCGAGGTCGAGCGTGCGCTCTCGGCGAAACCACAACCGGCCTCCGGCGAGGGACAGGCCGACTCCGAGCTCAAACGAACCGTCGAAGGCCTCGACAAGAGGACAGCAAAAGTGAATGCTGCGGACCGCAACAGCGGTGAGAACCGGCCTGCGAACATCGCAGTTCAGGCTCAAAGCGCGGAAGCAACCGCTGCCGGCTTGCAGCAGAGAAACATCATGCTGGAACGCCAGGCTGAAGCAATGAGAAATACAGAGGCCAATCTGCGGCGCCGGCTCAATGACACGGTGGCTCAACTCGACCAGGAACGGAATCGAAACCAGACCCTTAAGGGCGCGTAGGAGAAGCACGGATGGACCGCAAACTGCAACTCAAATCGCCGACGGACTTCGTCCATCCGGACGAATGGCGGCAGTACGTCCGGCAAACCGTCTCCCCGGACGAGGTCGGTTACACACTTGCATTCAGCCGGACAATCTTGTTTGCCCGCTTCTATGAGGTCCGAAATCAACCGTTCCCCGACCGGTTTTTGAGC
>JAJYFA010000262.1 GCA_021790995.1 Acidobacteriota bacterium | reverse complement strand
ACCTGCGCACAGGCCCGCGTCGCCGATTCCATCGCCGTCATGCGCTTGCTGAACGAGAGTCCGGGTGTCGTCAAGAGCTGCTCGGAACTTTGCAAACCGTACGTCACAGGATGCTGGCGGCACGACCACAAGCGCAGCTTCTGGACCGCGAGCGACGGCGCCATGACCGTGTGTCACACCTATATCAGACTTTGGCTAGATGAGGTGATGGCCTTTCGACTCCACAACGACGCCTATCGGCGCCGGTTGCGATGCGCGCTCTCGGCGGGTTCGCGAGAAGAGATGGTCGAGGCGGAGTTGGGCCTGCATGGCGCGTTAGACGAATGATCACGGTCACCTTTCAACCGCTAAGCAGCGAATCAATGATATTCGTCCGGGGGGCGTATTTCAGGATTTGCACCGATCGATCGCTTCGGGGACCTGATAATGCGGTCACGGCCAGCTATTCCGGCGGGCTCTGGCAGCTCGGGCGGAGACGGTATCGGATCCTCGAGTTTCGTGAAGCGGTATATCTGCGCGTAACGGTTTCTTATGGCGAGCAAAAATGCATCGGGCCTTACGAATGTCTCAAGGTGACCGGTGGCGCGATCTTCTCGAACGGCGCCTATCTGGGCGCGCATACCGGTGGGGATTCGAATTTACCGCAAGCCGATATCTGGACGGAGGTCGCGCTGCTTTCCTGCATTTGAAGCGAAATTGAAGCGCCGCCGTTGCTGCGCCTTATTGAGAGTCGCGTACTAACCGGTACGTAAGTATCTGCAGCTACGCGGCCGCGTAACAGGTCTCCGGCGCCCGGAAGAAGCTGCGCACGCGATCGGACCGCTTCTGCAGGAAGCGTAGCCGACTGACGACTACGCGGTGCAAATCCTTGGGACCTTCGAGCTTGGCGCGTCCGACAGCGTTGTTCTTCACGTCGTTCCAGACCAGTTCGTCGTGGTTGAGCACCGGGGAGTACGGCGGCAGAAACAATAGCTTCAAGCGGCCCTCGAGACTGTCCACGTACTCCTTCACTGCCTTGGCCCGATGCGAGGGATGACCGCCCACGATCAAGTACACCGGGCGGCGTTGCCCGTGCATCAGACGCTTCAGAAAGCCGATGAACACCCTGGCTCCCACTCCACCTTTGACGACCATGAAGCGCAGTGCCCCTCTCGGGCTGATCGCGGAGATCATGTTCAGTGAGAAGCGCTGCCTGGTCACCCGCACAATTGGCGTCTCGTCCTTGGGCGCCCAGGTCTTGCCACTGTGAAAGTCCGAACGCACCCCGGACTCGTCCTGGAAATAAATCTCCGCCTTTTCCCGCCTCGCCGCCGCCCGACACCAGACTCAGCGGAGCCCCCGTGCGCTTGAGAATCAAGCGCGCAATCATTGCGCGCGTCTACAGCGCAAACCGAAAGCCCAGCTGCAGCGGGTTGCGTCCCGTGACCGTCCGGTACACCCAGCGGATGTCTTGCGCTTTGAGCTTCTTCGGCCGTCCCGGGATGCGTCTCGCGTTCAACGCATCTCAACCATCGGCCCGATACATCGCCAACCAGCTGTAGATGCAGCGGCTCGAAAATCCCAGCGCACCGATCACCGCCTCGGGGCTCTCTCCGGCCTGCACCTGTGAGCACCGCTCGGATACGAATCGCTTGCAACGTTGCGTGATCGAGCTCGCGTGCATCTTGCCGTCGCATCGCGAAAGAATATCGCCATCTGATCACGAGGCGCACATACTTTTAAACTGATTAGCACTGCACCCTGGAAACGTGCGCCTCATTCGCCCAATCTGGGATCTGGGGGAAATTCCAGGCCTTGGGTTGCCGCAACCGTCTCGAGACACGGAGCAACTTGAGACTGGTGACGCCGTGAGCGTCGTGACGGACTCCCGCGGCACGATGCGGTTCGCGAATCTATGATTTCGGTCGGCAGATAAGTAACGAACAGCAGCTGGGGCAAGACCATGCGGATCGGGTGGGGCGTGGCTCGGAGGAGAGCAATCTACGGTATCGCCGGTGGACATGATCTGGGTGGCATTGCAGGCGCGATAGGCGGCGCCACGGGACACCTGCCGCGTGCCCCGATCTTGCGGTCACATCGGTGGCTTCATTGCAGGCTTGGCGTCCTCGATGTTCGCGCTCAAGCAGGCGTTGACCCAGCCCCCGTCAGTGCTTGTTGCACTGTCGCTGCGATTCCGCACAGACGGGTGTTGCACTAATTGAATGACTCGGGCCGAGATGCGCCGGGGCCTACGCAGATCAGTGGAACTTTTGCCCGTTTTCCAATTTCCGAACGATGGCGCTCAATTTCTTTTCCAGAGTCTGCGGCTTTTTTGCCGTCTGGAGCCTGTAGGCTATGGAATATAGGTTGGTTTTGTTGAGCGTCTTGTAAAATGCCTGCGCCTTCTTCTTCGCGGCCAGCACTTTCAGGAAATCCTTCGGGACTCTCGCCTCTCGAAAGGAGTCGTACGCAGCAGCCCAGCGACCGTCATCCTGCGCCGCTCTGATCTCCCTCAGACCGGCCGGTGTCATCTGCTCGCTATCAATCAGGCGTTGGGCGTGCTCGGTGTTATTCTTGGACCAACTGCTTCTGCGTCGTCTGGGCGTGAACTTCTGCAGCCATGACTGCTCGTCGAGAGATTTCCTCTGGCCGTCTATCCAACCAAAACACAGTGCCTGGTCCAGGGCTTCCGAGTACGTGATCGACGTGATGTGCGAATGCCTCTTCTGTAGGCGTAGCCATATGCCCGCAGACCGGCCATGAT
>JAJYFA010000261.1 GCA_021790995.1 Acidobacteriota bacterium | reverse complement strand
GGCAGGCAGGGCCGCAAAGGCGGATGCCCGGTCGAAGGTGGCGCCGAAGACTGCGCCGGTCCGGACCGAACCAGCGACGGCTGAGTCAAAGAAGCCGGCGGACGCGGCGCCCAAGTCTGCCGAGCCCAGGAAACAGGAACCGGCGCGTATTGCCAGTCTGTTTGATACGGGACCGGCGCCGGCGGCGGCTCCCGTCCCCGCATCAGATGCCGATGAAGATGAAGAGATTCTTGACGACATCGCCGAAGACGAACGAACGGACGAATCAGACGACTTGGATGAGGCCGCCTGAGCGGCCCGTCCTTGTCCAACGAGTCTTGGCCGCATCGACACTCACCGAAATCGCAGTCAGGTAAAGCAAAACCGGATTGCGCGGTAACCAACCGGCGAGAAGGAGCTCTTATGGCGAATTGGTACGGCACTGCTCGCAGCAACTACTTCCGCGTGAAAGACAAAGACGCATTTCTCAAATGGGCCGATGGCCGCGGGCTTGGCGTGTTCAAGAACGAAGAGAGTCGAGATCTGTTCGCGATTTATGGCGGCGAGAGCACGGACGACGGCTCCTGGCCCAGCTATGACGTCGAAGGCGATACGGAGATCGATTTGGTCGCCGAGCTTGCCCAACATCTTCCAAAAGGCCAGATTGCCGTCCTGATGGAAATCGGCGCGGAGAAGCTGAGGTACTTGACTGGCGTTGCGATTGCAGTCAATCACAAGGGGCGAGTCGTCGAGCTTACGCTCAGCGACATTTATCGCAAAGCTTCGCGCATATTCCGGGTCGCGGAGAGTGAGATCACTCAGGCTACCTATTGATTCGGCAGGATCGGGTGGATCATCGAAGGCATCAAGGAAAGAGCGACAGTTCCGTGTCCTCTCCCGAATCATGGAAGTTGCCAAGGCCGACGCCAACGAGGCGAAACTTCTGCTTGGGGTCCAAGGTTACTTTGTCCCGTAGAGACAAGGCGATCCGCGTAAGCTCTTCGCAGGATGCTGGTGGCGAGGATGGTGTCTGACTTCGCGTAAGCACGTGAAACTGAGCTGTTTTCAACTTCAAGACCACGGTGCGCGCGACTCTCGATTCCGTGCGTGAGGCCGCCCACGTTTTTTCCGCGAGGCGGCGGATCATTGGCTCGGTCTCCGCCAGCAATACATCCTGCTCGAACGTATCCTCGGCAGAGATCGACTGGGTCGGCCGGTTGGGTACGACCGGGCTCTCGTCAATTCCCCTCGCCAGTTCGTATAGGCGTTGCCCGTAGCGGCCAAAAAGTGTTCTCAACTCTTCGAGAGTGCGAGCGCGGACCTCTCCGACCAAACGCATTCCGAGCTTTCGAAGCTTCTCCTCCGTCACCTTGCCAACTCCTGGAATGCGGCCGACAGGCAAGGGCGTGAGGAAGTCTTCTACTTCGGCGGGCTGGATTACAAACAACCCATTCGGCTTTCGCCAATCGGAGGCGATCTTCGCCAGGAACTTGTTGGGAGCAACGCCGGCCGAAGCGGTCAGGTTCAGCTCTTCGCGGATTTGCTGCCGAATGGTGCTGGCAACCTTTGTGGCTGTGGCGAGCCCGGTCTTGTTTTCGGTGACATCGAGATAGGCCTCATCGAGCGACAAAGGTTCGATCAGGTCCGTGTGACCCAGGAAGATCTCGCGTACCGCACGCGAAGCTGCTCTATAGCGTGTGAAATCTGGGGGAATGAAGACAGCTTCCGGGCACAGGCGCTCGGCATGTGTCGCCGCCATCGCCGAGCGTACTCCGAAGCGCCTGGCTTCATACGAGGCCGCGCAGACAACCGAGCGCTTTCCACGCCACGCCACGACAACAGGCTTGCCGCGCAGTTCCGGGTTATCCCGCTGCTCGACGGAGGCATAGAACGCGTCCATGTCCGCATGGATTATTTTCCGCCCGCTCATCCTGCATCTATGGTAGGCCGTTGTCGCGGGCCGTTGTCTGTGTATCTGCCGTAAAGCCTTACGGGCTTGGCTTCATTCCATTCTGGCAAACCTTCGACGCCACAACAGAAACCGGGAGGTTCAGGGCGATGGACTTCGTCTTCCATGACGGCGGCCGTGCGGCCGCAGGTTACAAAGGCATGACTGGAGATTGCGTGACCCGGTCGATTGTGATTGCGACGGGAAAGACATATCAGGAGGTCTATGACTCCCTCAACCAGATCGCACAAGCGGAGCGCACAGGGAAACGCAAAAGGCAACGGTCGAGCAGCCGGACTGGCGTGTTTCGCCGGACCTATCAACACTATCTCGAATCGCTCGGATGGCGATGGACCTCAACGATGTCAATTGGCTCTGGATGCCGGGTTCATCTGCGTGCGTCAGAGCTTCCGCCAGGTCCGCTCATCGTCAAGGTATCGCGGCACCTCACCGCAGTGATCGACGGCGTCCTCTATGACACCCACAACTGCTCGCGCGATGGAGCGCGCTGCGTATATGGCTACTTTTCGCGGCCGTAACCCATCTCGGATGCCTGCTTAAAAGAAACTTCCAGGACCACTCTCCTACCTCAATCCTCCAAGGAAATTCCATGAAACCATCGAAGCTCTATGAGGCGCTTCACGCGCTGATCAGTGAATGTGTGCCCCTCCACATCTGGGGTGCATGCGGAGTCGGAAAGTCGCAGATCGTCTCCCAGGTCGCCAACGATCTCGACTACGACTTTCTCGACGTGCGGGCCGTGCAGCTTGATCCGGTCGATCTCCGGGGACTGCCGCGTATCGCCGAAGACCGGACCGAATGGGTGCCGC
>JAJYFA010000113.1 GCA_021790995.1 Acidobacteriota bacterium | reverse complement strand
GGCGCCATGGACGGCAAAAACGTCGGTCTGGGTACGGGCGTGGGGGGTAGAAAAAGATTCACTGGACATGAGGATCGTCTCGCGGACAGAATACGTCATAAGGGAGTGTGTGCGTGCGGCCGTTTTTTTTGCACCTCCTGCCAGAGGGTGCGGCGGACGGTGAGCGCGGGCTTCCCGGGACAGCGCGGAAGCATCGACTGAGGAGTTTCTGGTGCGGGAGTTTCTAGTGCGTACATCGCACAAGCCGCGGCCTTTGCCGGCGGGACGCTGGGCGTTGACCCAGCGATGGAACGACCTCTTGTTTGCCCATTGGCCGATTCCCGTAGTGCTGATGGAGTCGCTGCTGCCGGAGTGGCTTGAGGCCGACACCTATCAAGGATCGGCGTGGCTTGGCGCGGTGCCGTTCTGGCTCGATCGCATCAAGGTCCGCGGCGTGCCGTCGATGCCGGGCCTGCGTAACTTTCCCGATCTGAACTTTCGTACTTACGTGCGCGACCGGTTCACGAGAACACCGGGAATCTTTTGCTTTTCAGTCGACTCCAGCAACTTCTTTGCCGTGGCGGCGGCGCGCGCCATCTATCACCTGCCCTACAAGCTGGCCGAGATGTATCTGGAACAGCGATCGGAGCGGGAGTTCGCTTTTTATAGCCGGCGGCGGTTCTCGCGGTCCGAGGTGATCTTCAAAGCCCGCTACCGTGGCCTGGGGCCGACGCAAAAGACGGCCGAGATCCGGCCGGGATCGTTCGAATACTACTTTTCCGAGCGCAATTGCCTGTTCAGTACCAATCGTTCCGGCCAGCCGATCCGCGCCAATCTGCATCATGTGTCGTGGCCGCTCGAGGAGGCCGAGGCTGAGATCGAGCGCAACGACCTGGCAAGGGCCATCGGGATCGAGATGCCAAAGAAGGAGCCGGTGCTGCACTACTCGCGGCGGCTGGCGGTGTATGTGTGGCCGGCAGAGCTGGTGCGCCCGGCGCTGGCTGGCAGGCCGGTGACGGTGGCGGCGACGCCGATGTAGAAACGCAGGGACTGAGGGGACCACTTGCAAAATTCGGGAAGGTTAGATGGGGCCTTGCGTCAGGGGCTAAAGCCCCCCTCATTTTGTTGGCTTAATTGGCACGACTGAAGTCGTGCCCTTTCAAAACCGCGACTGAGCGACGAATTTTGCAAGAGGCTCTGAGGGACCGGGGGATTTCTCCGAGCAGGTAGCTGCAGGCTCATTACCGACCAGCAGACTTGCTGCTCCGCGCACTCGCTCCCTTATAATCAGCGTGGAAAGGCGCGGCTCGCGGCGATGAGCGTGCGGGCGCAAAGGGGTCATTGAAATCCATGGGTGATTTGCAGGGAAGAATTGCGCTGATAACCGGCGGGGCGCAGGGGATTGGGCGCGCCATTGCGGATGAGCTTGCCGCGGCGGGCGCGACGATTTTGCTGGCCGATGTGAATGAGGCCAAGCTGGCTGAAACGGTGGCCGAGATGGAGTCGCGGGGCAAGACCGCCGCGGGCTTCGCGATCAACGTGGCAAACCAGGAGTCGATCAAGGCCGGGGCCAAGGCGATCCAGGAAAAGTTCGGGAAGGTGGAGATTCTCGTGAACAACGCCGGCATCACCCGCGACAACCTGGCGTTGCGCATGAAGCCCGAGGACTGGGATCTGGTGCTGAACATCAACCTGACAGGCGCTTTTCTGCTGACGCAGGCGCTGCTCCCAAAGATGCTGCGCAACGGCTGGGGACGCATTGTGAATATCGCCAGCGTGGTGGGACGCACGGGCCAGGCGGGCCAGGTGAACTACGCCGCGTCAAAGGCGGGACTGATCGGATTTACGCGGTCGCTGGCGCGCGAGGTGGCCTCGCGCGGCATCACCGTGAACGCCGTGGCGCCGGGATACATTGAGACACCCATGACGGCGGTGTTGAGCGAAGAGGTCACCAAGACCATGATGGCGACGATTCCCCTCGGCCGCGGCGGCACGCCCAAGGATGTGGCGCAGGCCGTCAAGTTCCTGGCCTCCGATGCCGCGTCGTACATCACCGGCCACGTGCTGGATGTGAATGGCGGCATGTTTATGGGGGGATAGCCGGCAGGCCAGCGAACCGGGAAGTCGGCGGGGTTCGCTGGCCTGGAAGCAATCCAGCCTGAGCACAGCAGCAAGAGCGCGGAGCTTCTCCGGTGGTTGCTTCGCCGCCCGCGGAACCGAGAGCCTCAAAAAACTTCGCGTGTCTGGCTTCCGCCAGGTAAAACCGCCGCGTCCCATCCTTTTGCGCCTCGCATCGCCGCCTCCGGGATTTCCCTTCACGGTCTGCATCCGCGGCGCCCCGCGGGACATCTGAGAAAATAGAGACGGTGAAGTTAAGGCATCATCTTTCGTTTTTTGCAGCTGCTCCCGCGGTTGCTTTTCTAGTTTTGGCGCAGATCGCCGCTGGAACCGCGAGAGCGCGCGCGCAGAACCCCACGTCGGCCGCAAATCCCTTCTGGGGCAGCGTAACGGCGCAGCCGGTGACCAGCGGGACGCTCAAGCTGTCGCTCCAGGGCGCTCTCCGCAGGGGCCTCAGCAACAACCTGGGTTTGAAAGAGGCTGAGAACAGCGAAAAGGCGCTGCACGGTGAGCGGAACCAGGCGCTGCAGGAGTTTCTGCCTACCATCTGGCTCAACGGCGATACCGGCTACCACATGTACAATCTGGCAGCGCAGGGCTTCAACTCCACGGCTCTTGCCGAATTCGCGGCTTTGTTGCCCGGCGGCAAGGCTTTGCCCAACATCCCTCTGATTACGCGCGACTACCTGACCGAGGGGCAGATTCACTTCAGCCAGATTCTTTTTTCCGGTCCGGTGATCCAGGCATGGAAGGCGTCGGGCGCGGCGGAAGAGGCAGCGCGGCTCAACAAGATGTCGGCGCGTGAAGAGGTGGTGCAGCAAGTTGCCACCGCGTATCTGCGCACGATTGCCGATCAGTCGGAAGTGGACAACGCCATGGCGCTGGTGGCCGAAGCGCAGGTGCTGCTCGATCACGTACATGCGGCGCACGAGGCGGGTACAGCGGCAAATCTCGATGAGCTGCGGGCGCGCGTCGAGCTTGAGGCGCAGCAGCAGGCGCTGATCACCGCGGAGAATCGGCAGGCGAAAGACCTGATCCTTCTTAAACGCGAGATCGGCGTCGATCCCGGGCAGCAGGTTGAGCTCACCGATCCTGCGCCTTATAGCGACCTGGCCGAACAGACGCCGGAGGAGGCGCGGGCTCTCGCCTACCGCTGCCGGCAGGACTATCTGAGCCTTCAGAACCAGGCGATTGAGTACAAGGCCGTGCATGCGGCCTACCGCAGCGAGCGCCTGCCTACACTCAGCTTCAATAGCTACTACGGCACCAGCACGGTCAACGGCGCGGGCACGCATGGCAATTGGATGGCCATGGGGACGCTGAGCTTTCCCATCTTTCGCGAGGCGCGGCTGCGCGGCGACGAGGACGCTTCCAGGGCGCAGGTGCACGCAGTGCGGGCGCAGCTTGCCGACCTCCGCAATCAGATCGATGAACAGGTGCGCACGGCGCTGCTCGACGTGAACGCGAGCAAGAAGCTGGTCGATGTGGCTCAGTCGAATGTGGACCTGGCCCGGCGCGCGCTAAGCGACGAAACCGACCGCGTGAATGCCGGTGTGGACGACAATCTTCCGCTGGTGACGGCACAAGCCACGCTGGCCACCGCCGAGAGCAATCTGGTGGAGAGCCTCTACCAGTACAACGTCTCGAAGCTCGGGCTGGCGCGCGCGGCCGGCGTGCTGGAGCAGCAGTACCAGGCGTATCTGGGGCAGTGAAACTGGGATTAGGAATCAGGGATCAAGAATTGGGGGGCAAAGATCCCTCCTTTTTTGCGCCATGGATAGCTCTTTCAGCATCAAAATAGTCACAGATTGGTGATAAAATAGGTGATGCGGAGGTTCCCATGCGAACAACTGTGGCGCTCGACGATGAGCTGGTCAAGACTGCGCAGGAGTATACCGGAATCAAGGAAAGAGCGGCCCTGCTCCGGGTTGCATTGAAAGCACTGATCGAGACGGAAGCGTCCCGGCGTCTGGCCGCACTGGAAGGGACGATGCCCGGCCTGGAGCACGTTCGCCGAACGAGGGTGGATGATCTGTGATCCTCGCCGATGCCAACGTCTGGATCGATTTCTTCCGGTCCCGCGATCCGGAACTGCGGAAGCTGCTCGAAAACAGGGAGGTAGCGATGCACCCCTGCGTGGCTGCCGAGCTTGCGCTGGGCTCGCTGTGCGACAGGTCATCAACATTGGCGCAACTTGACGCCATGCCACAGGCAAGGGTTGCCGATCTGCGTGAGATACGGCAAATGATTGAGGTGCGCCCGCTCCATGCCAAAGGCATCGGCCTTACCGATGCGCATCTGGCGGCCTCGTGTCTGATTACGCCGGGAACCAGGCTGTGGACAAGAGATGCCAGGCTGCGTTCCGTGGCGCAATCGCTTGGGATTGACGCGGGACTGCCATAGCGTGGGTGGCGCGGCGGCGCTGATCCTTTGCTGGCATCTCAACAGGAACCGCCCCCTTAGCAACTAGAATTCGCCAGCGTCATCTTCATCCGTGCAACGTCAAAACCGGAGGAGCACTTCCCTTGCCCCAACCACTCAAGATTGTCTACCTCGTCGAACCGGATGCGCGGGCGCTGGCCCGCAAGACGGCGCAGCATGTTGTGGAACAGGCCGAGCGGGCCGTAGCCGCGCGAGGACGAGCACGGATTGCCATCAGCGGCGGCTCGACACCGAAGACGGCGTTTGCACTGCTGGCCGATCCCACGCAACCGTGGCTCGCGCGCATGCCGTGGGCAAAGCTCGACCTGTGGTGGGTCGACGAGCGGTGCGTGCCGCCAGACCATCCGGACTCGAACTACCGCATGACGCGAGAGGCGATGCTGGATCATGTGCCGCTCGCAGCCAGCCAGATTCATCGCATCGAGGGCGAACTGGAGCCAGAGACGGCCGCGGCGCGCTACGAGTCGGAGATGCGCAACTGCTTCCGGCTGGAGGGCGCCGAGATGCCGCGATTCGACGTGGTGGCTCTTGGGATGGGTCCGGATGGACACACTGCGTCTCTTTTTCCCCACACCCAGGCTCTTTTCGAGCTGGGCCGGCTGGCCGTAGCCAACCATGTGGAAGCCAAAGACAGTTGGCGGGTGACGCTCACCTGGCCGGTGATCAATCGCGCGTCCCATGTCTTTTTTCTCGTCGCAGGCGCAGATAAGGCACAGATTTTAAAGGATGTGTGGATGGGTCCACGGGATGTGGAGCGATGGCCCAGCCAGTTGATTTATCCTGCGGACGGTATACTGACGTTGCTTCTGGACCGGGCGGCGGCGGCGCTCGTGCCCCCTCCGGATGCGAATGGTTGTGGAACGATCGAGAGGAACGCATGATTCTGGCAGGCGATGTAGGCGGCACCAAGGTTCATCTGGCGCTGTTTGACTTTATCGACGGCAAACTGAAGGTTGTGCGCGATAAACAATTCCCGGCCAAAGAGTACGCAGGCCTGGAAGCGATCGTGAAGGAGTTTGTGATCTCCGAAAAGGTGACGGCGGCCTGCTTTGGCGTGCCGGGACCGGTGCGAGACGGGCGGCTGCGGCTGACCAACCTGCCGTGGACGCTCGACAGCCGCGATCTGGCGCGCAATCTGAAGATTGACCATGTCTTCCTGATCAACGATCTGCAGGCGAACGGCTACGGCATCGCGGAGCTTGGGCCGGACCAGATTTACACCCTGAGCGAGGGCGATGCGCGCCAGGTGGGCAACCGCGCACTGATCTCGGCGGGAACCGGATTAGGCGAAGCGTTCCTGATCTTCGACGGGCGCGACTACGTTCCTTATCCCTCCGAAGGCGGCCACGCGGACTTTGCGCCGCGCAACGACGACGAGATCGACCTGCTGCACTTCCTGATGCAGAAGTACAACGGGCGCATCAGCTTTGAGCGCGTGGTGAGCGGGCAGGGACTGACCAACGTCTACGAGTTTCTGCGCGACGGGCGGGGAATGGAAGAGCCGGCGTGGCTGGCGCAGCGCATGACGGAGGAGGATCCGAACGCCGTGATCACCGATCTGGCAATGAAGGCCAGGAGCGAGATCTGCGACCGGGCGCTCGACATGTTTGTCTCGGCCTACGGCGCCGAAGCCGGCAACCTGGCGCTGAAGATTCTCGCCGTGGGCGGACTCTATGTAGGCGGCGGCATTGCGCCACGCATTCTGGAGAAGCTGAAGGACGGCACCTTCATGAAGGCTTTCACCGACAAGGGACGGCTGAGCCAGTTGCTGGTCAATACGCCAGTGCGGGTGATTCTGGAGAGCCGCACGGCGCTGATCGGCGCGGCAGCATACGGCGAAGCGCGCGCCGCTGAACTGAGCGGGATTTCGCCACGCGCGGCGAGCGTGAAGTTTTAACGGCGGCTCCACGCCAGAAGCGCGAAGGCCACGGAGTCTTGACGACACGAAGTTCGTGAACTCTGCCATCGCGGCCGATGAGGGCTTTCAGGACCACTGTTACGGAAGCGCGCGCCTCTTTTGCATCCCTAGGATCGATAGGGTACACAATCCTCATAAGCAGCCCAGCGGCATGGGTGGCCGAAACCTTCAACTTCTCGATGGTCAGATAAGTTGCATGAGGATCCGGAGTGAATGCCGGATCGGACGACGCCAGACCCTGGACCCATTACACATGCCCGCCCCGGAAAAATCTGTTCGCGTGTTGCAGCGGGAATTTGCGGCTATTCTATTTGCATCCGCGTGATCCCAAGGAGATGGCGAATGAGCTGGCTGGGCAGATGGATGATGCAGGCGCTGATTGGATTTGCGCTGGCTTCGCTCGTGACCTTTGCTGTGGACTGGACCGCTTACAAGCTGCGCGGCTCGCCGCACTCCTCGGTGGTTGTGAACCGCTACATGGCAGTTCCGCTCAAGGGGCAAAAGACGGAATACGACTATCTGGGAACCGCAAATGTATCCTGCGCGGTGGCGCTGTTTCCCGAGGACGCGCGAGATCCCTGCTGGTATGTCAAGCGTCACGCAAACCAGTGGGAGGATCTTGGGGCGCCGAAGTACTGAACAGGCAGCAAGCCAGACGGCAGCCTTATGGAAAACAGCGTAAACATGCTGTGGTGACGCGAGTCACGACTCGAAAAATGCGAATGCGGCTAGGATCGTAGAGTATTTTTCAAGAACGGTCATGTACAGCCGCACACAAAACGAAAACGGCACGTACAACTCGCGCTGCCTGGACTGCTTCATGACGATCGCATCGTGCGTGGAGACAGAGAAAGAACTCGACGCGCGCGAGGCGCGTCATATGTGCCCGGAGAAAGCACTGGCGCAATTGCTGGCGCTGGACCGTGCAGCTGCCCAACACGCGGCGCACAACTGAAGCGAATCTCCGCGCGCGTTTCCCGCCGGCTGACGGAATCGTCTCAAGGAATCCAATGGGGCAAGTGTCTCTCGTGCTCCGAGCCGGTATCGAGGAAGACAAATTCATTCCCGTCCGGATCGTGGACGAAGATCAGCTTCCCGTCGCGTTTGGATTTCACCCCCGCGTGTCTGAGCGTATCGGCAGCCTTGCGCGCATCGGACACGGGAAAGAGGAACTCCGGCTGAGATCCGGGATGGGCCTGGCTCAACTCGATGCGCAGGTCGGGCGCGGCGGGCGCGGTGAGGCGCACGCTGCCGCCGGTATCCTCGGCTTCAAAACCGAGTTGAACAAAGAACTGTTTCTCCGCGGCGAGACCGTTGACGGGAAGATCGAAGCCCATAAGCGCAGTGGAGACGCGGTTCACGCCGAGGTGCTGGCCGCGATCGAGCATGTGCCGCGAGCCCTGCATGTATTGCGTAAACTCCGTTACGCGGCCCTCGGGATCCTTCATTGACGAGATCAGGTTGCCGGCGCCGGCTTTGCGCACCGGCGCGACCTTGAGACCAATCGATTGGTAATACCGGACCAAAGCGTCGAGATCGCCAGCCTCGTAGCATGCGTGCATCCAGCCCAGCGGCTGCGAGGGATCGGTTTGGGGATAAAGCTCGATGAACTGGCGGTCGTTGACCTTGATGAAGACCTCAAGGGTCTTGCCGGCATGAGTAGTGGCGAAGGCCTCTTCGTAGCCGAGCTTGCCGAGGAACAGGATCTCGCGGTCGAGGTCGCTGACGCGGATAGCGATATGCGCGATGCCGTTAATGCCAGCGTCACCCGCCGGGGGCTGAGCGCCGGCAACAGTTGAAAGCGTGCAGGCCAGCGCCGAAATAACAATCCAGAGTTTCTTCATTGTGGTTTCCTCGGCGCTGCGGTGGCTGGAGGCCGGTGCGCAACGCAGCTAAAACTTATGTGTAATCCTCGCGGTAAGGCGTGAAAATATCGAGCAGTTCAGAGGCTTCGAGAGCCGATGCCTGGTGCTCCACTCCGCCGTCGACGGCGATGCTGTCGCCGGCGCGCATCTCCCAGCTTTTGCCTTGGGCCTCAAACCGGATGCGCCCGCGCGTCACATACACGATTTGATGATGCGGATGGCTGTGGCGCGCGCCCCTCCAGCCTTTTTCGAAGGTATGACGTACAAGCATCAGATGAACATTATAGGCAAGGACCTCGCGCTGCATGCCTGGTTCGGGATTTGTCATTTTGGCGGCATCGGTTGCGGTGTAAATCACTGCGGACTCGTTCATCGTTGTTCCCTGGGTTGAAATGTTCACGCTCAGCTTCTGGCTCTTCGTTTTCTGCTGGCGAAGTTCGCAACATCCATGCGCGAACTGCGCCCTGCAACTTAGGGTAAACCCGGCGATAGACCATGCTCGCTTTCAGCCGTCGGCCGCGCGTATCCGGAGGCTGCGGACGGATGCGAACCCGCCCTACTTGAGATCTGACGATGCGCGGGCGATCAGTTCGGGCTCGAGGAGGATGGTGCGCGGCCGCGCCGGCGCCGGCTTCTTGAGCAAGTTCACGATCAGTTGGGCCGTGCGCTCGCCGATCTCGCGCGATTTTTGATCGACGCTCGCCAGCGGTACCCGCAGTTTGCTGCTGTAATGAAAGTTGCCGCAGCCCACAATCGCCAGATCGCGCGGGATGCGCAACCCGGCCTCAAAGGCGCGCTCCATGGCGCCGATGGCGATTGTGTCGTTGAAGCAGAACAGGCCGTCAGGGCGCGGCTTCAGCGCCAGGATCTCTTCCATCGCGTGCCATCCGCGGGTTTCGCCATCGGAGTCGGAGGCTTCGCCGCAGGTCACCATGTAGTCCGCAGGAACCTCGATTCCATGGCGCTTGAGCGCGGCGCGGTAGCCTTCGGCACGCGCGTCTCCAATGCTGGTTTCAGGTCCGCGAACATGCGCGATGCGCGTGCAGCCGCGGGCGATCAGGTGCTCGACGGCAAGCTCGCCGGCTCTTACATCGTCCACGCCGACGAAATTCGATGGGAATCCGGGGAAACGGCGATCGACAAGAATCAGCGGCACTCCCGCCTCGCGAATACGGCTCAGGCTGTCAGTGTCTTTGCGGCATGAGGCGACAACAAAGCAATCGAGGCGATGAGCGAGCATGTGCTCCACTTCATCGATCTCAAGTTGTGGATCGCTCTCGGAAGACGAGACGAGAAGGTAATACTCCTTTTCCCGCAGCTTGCTGGAGAGCCCTTTGGCGATCTCTCCAAAAAAGGGATGAATGAGGTCGGGAACGACGAGCCCGACGAGCGAACTGCGGCCGGTGACGAGGCTGCGCGCGGTGAGATTGGGGCGATAGTTCAGCCGCTTCACGCGTTCCAGAATTTTGGCCTTGGTTTCCTCTGCAATGTCGGGCCGGTTCCTGAGCGCCCGCGAGACCGTAACTACCGACACGCCAAGCTCGGCTGCGATGTCTTTCATGCGAACCGTCATGGCAGCAGTGTATAGGATGCGGTTGCCGGCCGCGCATTGCCTGCATTCCCGGCAGGCGGATTGCGGAGAAAAAACAATTTGACAGCATGGCGCGATTCCCGTAGCTTGGAAATAGATGCAGAGCTTCCGCCATCACGGCCACCACCATCATCATGGGTCAACCATGCCGGCGGACTGCCATGGCCTGAGGTAAGACGGCCAGAGAGATCGAAAAAACACCATGCCCGCCGGCGACTTCAGCCGGCGGGCTTTTTCATTTGCCAACACAAACCTTGAAGGGAAACAGCAACGAAGATGAGTACTCTGCCAACAATCGATTTTGGAAAGATGGATGGCCTCGTGCCGGGGATCGTGCAGGACGCACGGTCCGGCCAGGTGTTGATGCTGGGCTTTCTGAACGAGACCAGCTACGCGAAGACCCGCGAGAGCGGGTTTGTCACCTTCTGGAGCCGCACGCGCCAGAAGCTCTGGATGAAGGGCGAGACCAGCGGCAATCGCCTGCGCATCGTCTCGGCCTCGACCGACTGCGACAACGACGCACTGCTGTTCCGGGTGGAAGTCGAAGGCGACGGTCTGGTGTGCCACGAGGGCACGGTAAGCTGCTTCACCAAACCGATTGCGATGGACGCGGAGGTGGGTCGTGGCTAACAAACTGAGGCTTGGAATTCCCAAGGGGAGTTTGCAGGAGGCGACCATTGCGCTCTTTAAGCGCGCAGTGTGGAACAGTTATGCCGACGGCCGCTCCTATTTTCCGTCGATCGACGACAGCGAAATCGAGTGCATGTTGATTCGCGCGCAGGAGATGGCGCGCTATGTTGACCACGGCGTGCTCGACGCGGGATTGACCGGCATCGACTGGGTGGTTGAGAGCGGACTCGATCTTGAAAGCGTGACCACGCTGACCTACGCCAAGCAGAGCCGGCGCAAAGTGCGCTGGGTGCTGGCTGTGCCGGAGTCGAGCGGCTTCGAAAAGGCCGAGGATCTCGAAGGCAAGATCATTGCGACGGAACTCGTGGAGACCAGCAAGCGTTATTTTGCGGCCAAGGGCGTGAACGTGAAGGTTGAGTTCAGTTGGGGCGCGACCGAAGTCAAGCCGCCGATGCTGGCCGACGCAATTGTCGAGGTGACTGAGACCGGCAGCTCGCTCAAGGCGAACCACCTGAAGATTATCGACACAGTCATGGAAAGCGAGACACACCTGATCGCCAGCAAGGCCACGCTGGCCGATCCGTGGAAGAAGCAGAAGATCGACCAGATCGCCACCATGCTGCGCGGCGCAATCGATGCGCAGTCGCTGGTGGGGCTGATGCTGAACGTGAAGCGCGAGAACCTTGACACGGTGCTTGCAGTTCTGCCCGCACTGAATTCGCCGACGGTCTCGCAGTTGAGCAATTCCGAGTGGGTGGCCGTGAACACGATCGTGGAAGAGCGCGTGGCGCGCGACGTGATTCCGCGGTTGAAGGCAGCGGGCGGCGCAGGCATTGTCGAGTACCCGCTGAATAAGGTTGTGCTGTAGGCGGGAGAGACGTGATGAAACTGATCCGGACGAAGGGACGTGGAGCGCGAGCCGCAGCGGAGACGCTGGCGGCGCTCGAACGGCGCGGCGGCGCGGCACTGGACACGGTGCTGCCCGCCGTCAAGCGCATCGTCGCCGATGTGCGCCGGCGCGGCGATCGCGCGCTGCTCGGCTACGCGGCGGAGTTTGACAAATTGAGCGGCCCCGAAGCGCTCCGCGTGACGCCGGAAGAGATGGCCGCCGCGTGGAAGGCGCTCGATCCCGCGATAGGCGAGGCATTGCGCACGGCCGCCGCGCAGATTCGCGCATTTGCAAAACGGCAGTTGCCGAAGTCCAACATTTCCCGGTTTGGGAGCGCCTCGCCGGTGCGCGGCCTCACGACCGGCCAGCTTGTGCGGCCACTCGCATCCGTTGGCTGCTACGTGCCGAGCGGGCGGCATCCGCTGCCTTCAACACTGCTGATGACGGCGATTCCAGCGCAGGTTGCGGGCGTGAAACGCATCGTTGCCGTTTCGCCGCGGCCCGCGCCGGAGACGCTGGCCGCGGCGCACTTGCTGGGCATCCAAGAGTTCTATCGAGTGGGCGGCGCGCACGCCGTGGCGGCGCTGGCCTACGGAACGGCATCCTTGCCGCGCGTGGACAAGATCGTGGGGCCGGGGAATCTTTACGTGACGGCTGCCAAGAAGCTGGTGGCTTTTGACTGCGCTATCGATATGCTTGCCGGGCCGACGGAGATTGTGGTCACAAGCGAACGCGGCCATGCAGCCGAGATTGCAAGCGACCTGGTGGCGCAGGCCGAACACGATCCCGCGGCGCTGGCGATCTTCATCACCACGCGCGAAGATCTGGCGCAAGCGGTTGTCGCCGAGACGAAAATGCGCAGCCGCGAAAATCCTGTGGCGCGCGAGGCGCTCAAGCGGAATGGACTGGTGATTGTGGCCTCTTCGGCCGAAGAGGCGCGCATGATGACGAACCGGCTTGCGGCGGAGCACCTGACGGTGGATGCGGCGAGCGACCTCGAATGGGTCGAGAATGCCGGCTCGGTTTTTGTGGGCCGCTGGTCGGCGCAGCCCATGGGCGACTACATCTCCGGGCCGAATCACACGCTGCCCACCGGCGGCATGGCGCGCGTGCGCGGCGGATTGAGCGTGAACGATTTTGTGAAACTGATTACGGTGCAGGAGTACACGGCCGAGGGCGTGCGCGCGCTCGGTTCGAAGGCCGCGCTGCTCGCGGAGGCCGAAGGACTCATCGGCCACGCCGAGGCAATCCGCGTGCGGCTTGGCGCGAAACCTCACAAAACCACGTCATCCTGAGCGAGTCCGAAGGGGGAGTCGAAGGATCCGCGGTTGCTTTTATCGCTACTTGTAGGACTAGAAAATGAATCAATCGACCACATTTGCCGTCCCTACGCCACGCGCGCGTGTGCAGGCCATGATGGAGTACCACCCACCGCTTGGCAACCGCGACAAACTGCGCCTCGATTTCAACGAGAACACCATCGCCTGCTCGCCCAAGGTGAAGGAAGCGCTCACCGCCGTCTCCACCGGCTCGCTCACGCGCTACCCCGAGCGTGAACCGGTTGAGGCGATTGTGGCAGCGCGTCTGGGACTGAAGCCGGAGCAGGTGGCGCTCACCAACGGCGTGGACGAGGCGATCCACGTGCTCTTCGAGACCTTTCTCGAAGCCGGCGACGAGTTGCTGCTGCCCGTGCCGACGTACACCATGTATGAGGTCTATGCCTCGTCGACCGATGCGCGCGCTGTCGCGGTACAGGCCGCGGACGACTTGCAATTCCCATTCGAGCGATTGCTCAAGGCGATCGCCCCGCGCACAAAGATCATCGCTATCGCCAATCCCAACAGCCCGTCGGGCTCGGTGGCCACGCGTGAGCAATTGCTGGAGCTCGCCGCGCGCGCACCTCATGCTGTGCTGCTGGTGGATGAGGCGTACTACCACTTTCACGGCGAAACCGTGATGGACCTGGTGGGCAAGACGCCGAATCTGGTTGTGGCGCGCACATTTTCAAAAGCATATGGACTGGCCGGGCTGCGGCTGGGACTGCTGGCCGGCCCTCAAGAGCTGATGCGGTGGGTGCGGCGCGTGCTTTCACCGTACAGCGTGAATTCGCTGGCGCTGGTTTGCCTGAAGGCGGCGCTTGAGGACGAGGCCTATCTCGATTGGTACGTGGGCGAAGTCATCGCAGCGCGTGCTGCGTTTGAGGCTGCGCTCGATGCCGCCGGAGTGCGGCGCTGGCCGAGCCGTGCGAACTTTATTCTGGTGGAGATCGGCGCGCGGCACGCGGAGTTTGTAAAGTTGATGCGCGCGGCCGGAGTGCTGGTACGCGACCGATCGAACGATC
>JAJYFA010000112.1 GCA_021790995.1 Acidobacteriota bacterium | reverse complement strand
CCCGGCTCCCGCTCACCCGGCCACGCATCCCGCCGCGCGTTCGCATACGCACCGCACCACGCGTTCCCGCACGCACCGCAAGCACGCGGCAGCAAAACCCGCAGCCCAGGAGGCTAAGCCCTCAGCGCCGCCCGCACCCCCTGCGCCGAAGATCCCCGACTGGCCGGCAAACAAAAAGCCCACCGATGCCTCGGTTGTTTGGGACAGCCACGGCCTCTTCATCCAGGCTTCCAACTCCAGCCTCGATCAGATTCTCAGTGAGGTTGCGCTCAAGACCGGCGCGAAAGTGGAAGGTATGGGCGCGGATGAGCGCATCTTTGGCGCCTACGGACCCGGCCCGGCGCACGAGGTGCTTAACAAGCTTCTTGAAGGCTCCGGCTACAACATCCTCATGGTTGGCGATCTGGGTGGCGGAGCGCCACGGCGGATCGTCCTCAGCGGGCGCCCAACCGGATCGGCGCAACCTTCTGGTGCGAGTACACCCGCAAACAGCGAATCGAACCAGGATGAGCAGCAGATCTCTAATCAGGCGCCGCAGCCGTACGCGCCCCCAGGAATCGGAGTTCCCGGCAATGCCCCGTTGCCGCCTGTTCCTGTACGCACGCCACAGCAGACGCTGCAGTATCGCCAGCAAATGATGCAAACGCAACCGCCGCCGCCAAACAACCAGTAAAATCAGCAGAATTGATGAGCAAGAGTGGACTTACGAGATCCGCGCAACCTGCGGCTGCGTCTTGACGAGGGGCCGGCGCTGCGGCGCGCGCATCAGCGCAAAGCCCGCGCGCAGAATTGCATAAGCGGCCAGAATGCCAAACGCCAGCGCGCCTAGCGACGCCAACACCAACATCAACAAGTCGAGCCAATTTGTCATTCCGTCCGCCTCTTGATCTCATGCCGCGTCTTCTGCGGCCCGCACGCTGCGTCTCAGTCCGTTACTCGCGATCAACGCGCGTTGCTGAGATTGTCGCAGATTTCGGGCATATTGTCGCAGATTCCGCGCCTCGTTGACCCTCTTTTCTGTTGCCAAATAGAATACCTCCTGGGGCACAGTGACACAGTGCGCCGCGCCACAAACCCACACTGAACCCGCCGGCTCAATAACGAGGGGACGAACGGGTGAAAGGCTCGTTGATGACCTCTCGCAGATTCTACGTTCCGTAGTCCCGTAACCCGTAGTCCCGAAGTCCCATCATGCCAATCACGCACATCTCGGTGCGCGGGGCGCGCCAGCACAATCTGCGCGACATCAGCGTGCGCATTCCCCGCAACGCGCTCACCGTCGTTACTGGTCTCTCCGGCTCGGGCAAAAGCTCGCTCGCCTTCGACACCATCTACGCAGAGGGCCAGCGCCGCTACGTGGAAACGCTCTCGGCCTACGCGCGCCAGTTTCTCGACCAGATCGAGCGCCCCGACGTAGACTCGATCGAGGGCCTCAGCCCAGCGATTTCCATCGAGCAGAAGACCACCAGCCGCAGCCCCCGCTCCACCGTTGGCACCATCACCGAGATCTACGATTATCTGCGTCTGCTCTACTCCTCGGCAGGCACGCCCCACTGCCCCAACTGCGGCCGGCCCATCGCCCGACAGACCGCCGAACAGATTGTCACCCGCATTCTCGAACTGGGCCAGGGCGAGCGCGTCACCGTCATGGCGCCTATCGTGCGCGGCCGCAAGGGTGAGTTTAAGGATTTACTGGATCAGCTTGACAGCCAAGGCTTTCGCGCGCGTGTAGACGGCGAGATCCGCGATCTCTCCGAGTCCGTTGAGCTCGACAAGCGCAAAAATCACACCATCGAAGCCATCGTCGACCGCGTGCTGCTGAAGATCGACGGCGTCCCATCCTTGTCGACAGCTTCGCCGCCGGCAAAGGCGGCACTGGGCGTCCCTGGTCCCACGCCTTTGGGAACCAGAGAGGAAAGCCGGCCTGCCGCCTCGCCTATGGGATCCAAACCCTCCGTCGAAAAGCGCCCTATTGAAGCGCGTTTGGGGCAGGCCGTCGCGAAGGCCCTGCAATTGGCCAACGGTCTCGCCCTCATTGTTTTCAACGACGGCAACGAGCAGTTGTTCTCCTCATCGATGGCCTGCCCCGACTGCGGCCTGGATGTTCCCAAGCTGGAGCCGCGCAGTTTCTCCTTCAACTCCACCTTCGGTGCCTGCCCCAACTGCCACGGCCTTGGCTCACTCTACGACTTCGACCCGGCGAAAGTGATTACGGACTGGTCAAAACCGCTGCTCGATGGCGGTCTCGGCCCCGGCTCGGCGTCGCAATATCTCATCAAGCTCATCCACCTCGCAGCCGGCCGCTACAAGATCGACCTTAAAGTTCCATTTGAAGATCTTCCGCCAAAGCAACAGCATATTTTGGTTTATGGTCCGCCCAAAGGCGAAGCGCCGCGCACCGGCTTCCACGGCATCCTGGCTTACCTGCGCGACAACCTGGAAGAGGCACGCAGCGACAGCTACCGCGAGTACATGATGAACTACATGTCCGCAGTGCCCTGTCCGGTGTGCCGCGGCAAGCGCCTGCGCCCGGAGTCGCTGGCCGTCAAAATCGGCGGTCTCTCCATCGCAGACTTCACCGCCCTGCCGCTCAATCGCGCGCTTTCGGCCGCCATCAACCTCCAGTTCACCGCGCGCGAAGCCCTCGTCGCCGAGCGCATCCGCCGCGAGATCGCCGAGCGCCTGGAATTCCTCTGCGCTGTCGGCCTCAGCTACCTCTCGCTCGACCGCAACGCCGCCACGCTCTCCGGCGGCGAGGGTCAGCGTATCCGCCTGGCCACGCAAATCGGCTCGCGCCTGCGCGGCGTCCTCTACGTGCTCGACGAGCCCTCCATCGGCCTGCATCAGCGCGACAACAACCGCCTCATCGAGGCCCTCGAAAAACTCCGCGACCTGGGCAACACGGTCCTCGTCGTCGAGCACGACGAAGAGACCATCCGCCATGCAGACTACGTGCTCGATCTCGGTCCCGGCGCCGGCCGCCTCGGCGGCAACGTGGTCGCCGAAGGTACGCCAGAGCAAATCATGGCGCGCCCCGAGTCGCTCACAGGCCGCTATCTGAGCGGCGCGGTCACCATGCTGCAGCGCGAGCGGCCACGGCCCCTCAGCGGCAAGTGGCTCACCATCACCGGCGCGCGCGAGCACAACCTCCGCGACGTGAACCTGCGCATTCCGCTCGGCGTGATGACGGTCGTGACAGGCGTGAGCGGCAGCGGCAAAAGCACCCTGGTCAACGACATTCTCTACCGCTCGCTCGCCAAGTCAATCTACGGTTCGCGCGAGGATCCCGGCGCGCACGACGAGATCGCCGGCGCGGAACAGATCGACAAGGTCATCCGCATCGATCAGTCTCCCATCGGCCGCACGCCGCGCTCCAACCCCGCCACCTACACCGGAGTTTTTTCGCCCATCCGCGATCTGTTCGCCATGCTGCCCGAGGCGCGCGAACGCGGCTACAAGCCCGGCCGCTTCAGCTTCAACGTCACGGGGGGACGCTGCGAGACCTGCCAGGGCGACGGCCAGCGCCGCATTGAAATGAACTTCATGCCCGACGTCTACGTGCAGTGCGAGGTCTGCAACGGCCGCCGTTACAATCAGGAGACACTGGCCGTCAAGTTCCACGGCCAATCCATCGCCGACGTGCTCGACCTCACCATCGAAGACGCTTTGCCGCTGCTCTCGGACGTTCCGCAGGTCCGCCAGAAGCTGCAGACGCTCGTCGATGTCGGCCTGGGCTACATTCACCTCGGCCAGAGCGCGACCACATTGTCGGGAGGCGAAGCGCAGCGCATGAAACTCGCCCGCGAGCTCTCCAAGCGACAGACCGGCAAAACCCTCTATCTGCTCGACGAGCCCACCACCGGCCTGCACTTCGATGACGTGCGCAAGCTGCTCGAAGTGCTGCACCGGCTCGCCGATCTCGGCAACTCGGTGATCATCATCGAGCACAATCTCGACGTCATTCGCAACGCCGACTGGATCGTCGATCTTGGCCCCGAGGGCGGCGAAGAAGGCGGGCGCATCGTTGGCGAAGGCCGCCCCGCAAAGATCGCCGCCACGCCCGACTCCTACACCGGCCAGTTCCTCAAACGCTATTACAAGTCCACCAATGGCCGCCTGGCGCCAGCCGATTCCGAAGAGGATCTCACCGCCACGTCTACTATTGCAAAAGCAAGCTCCAATGGCTCCGCGCCGCTCGACGCTGATCCCGATCCGGCCGCTGCCACACGCTCCCCCGCCAAGCGCACGCGACAAAAAGGCTCGATTGTGGCAAGCTCTCCTAGAAAGACGCGAAAAGAACGCTCATGACAAACATTCCCGAGGATGAACTGCGCGAGCCTCTGGTTGCGCCAGCCAAGGCATCTGACGAGGCTCGCGTAGCGCCGCCATTCGGCCTGGCTGAACAGCCATGTGATGCAGGCATGCCGCTCGCTGATTGCGCCGCCGCAACCGACTCGCATCCGGCAGCCGTCACGGAGTTTCCGCCGTCGATCCCGGAGCGTCCGCTCTTCCAGTACTACATGGAGCCGCCGGCTCGCCGTCCTGTGCGCATCCCGCACTTCGGCCATCTGATGCTCTTGTTGCTGCTGATTCTCGCCGCCCTCGGCATTCTGGCGCTGGCGCTCGGTCTTGCCTCGTACTTTCACCTCTTCGGCTGGCATCTTTCCGCAAAAGCCGCCACCGACGTCGGCCTCAATCTCATCAGCGAGCTCGTTCTCTATTTCGTCACCTTCGGCTTCGGCCTGATCGTCTTCCCCTTGCTCTGGAATGAGGGCTATTTTCAGGGACTGCAATGGCGCGCCGAAGTGGTGCGCTCCCGCTTCCAGGCGCTGGAAGCCACAGCATTCACCTGCTTCGGCCTCGCCATCCTCGACCAGATCCTCATGCCGGGCCCCGCCAACGCCCCTATTGAAAAGATGATCCAATCCCCCGGTGCCGCCTGGATGATGTTTGCTTTCGGCATCTCCCTGGCGCCGTTTTTTGAGGAAATGCTCTTCCGCGGCTTTCTCTTACCCGCGCTCTGCACGGCCTGCGACTGGGCCGCCGAATCGATCAAAGGCACGCTTCCACGCCCCCTTGACGCAAGCGGTCATCCGCGGTGGTCCGTGCCCGCAATGATCATCGGTTCTATCGCCGCAAGCATTCCCTTCGCCCTTCTTCACGTCGCACAGCAGGGCCACTCGCTCGGACCGTTCCTTCTGCTCATCGTCATCAGCCTGATTCTCTGTACCGTGCGCCTCACAACTCGATCCCTCGCCGCCAGCACACTGGTCCACGCCAGTTACAACTTCCTCATCTTCTTCGTGGAGTTGATCGCCACCGGCGGTTTTCGGCACTTCAACAAAATGTGAAGAAACAGGGAACAGGCAACAGGAAACAGCATTCCGTGGTAGCTTGAATCAACAACTAACACTGCATGGAGAAAGTAATGGGAACCTCTTTCAAGGATCTCGTCGTGCTGGTCTCACTGATAAGGAAACTCGGGAGCGCAAAATAATCTATCCATTCCTCTTCCTCTTCCTTTCCCTATCGCTGTTCCCTGTTGCCTTACAATCATCTCGATGCCCAACAAATCCCACGCCCAGCAACTTCTCGCCCTCCTCGCCCGCACGAGCTTCAAACTCGGCCAATTCAAACTTTCTTCCGGCGGCACAAGCGACTATTACATCGATTGCCGCACCACGACGCTCCACGCCGATGGCGGACGCCTCACGGGGCACGCCATCCTCGACCTGCTCGAAGCCAGCAACATTGAAGCCGAAGCCGTCGGTGGCCTCACCATGGGCGCCGATCCCATCGTTTCCAATGTTGCGACTGCCAGCGCCTGGCGCGCGCAGTCACTTCCCGGCTCGCCGCTGCTCCACGGCTTCCTTGTCCGCAAAGCGGAAAAGGCCCACGGCACTGGCCGCCGCATCGAGGGCTTCTGCCGCGAAGGCGCGCGCGCCGTCATCGTCGATGACGTCTGCACCACCGGCGCTTCTACCATTGTTGCCATCCAAGCTGCAAAGGAAGCCGGCATGATCGTCGTCGCCGTGGTCTGCATCGTCGAGCGCGAAGAAGCGAACGGCCGCCCCGCCGTCGAAGCCGCCGCAGCGCCCGCGCCCTTCCTGCGCCTCTTCACCGCCAATGAAGTCCGCGCAGAACACGTGAAGCAGTTTGCGGCCGAGCAATCCTGACCCGCAATGACGCAAAGGGCAGACCCTCACGGGTCTGCCCTTTGTTCCTTCCACTTTCTCAACTGCTTCAACTTTGTCCCGCCCGCTGAGCGCGGGCCGCGGGTGTCGCCTAGTTGGACGTTGGCGTTCCGCTCGTTGTACTGCCGTTGCCCATATTTGTCAGTACCTGCACTTCGACGCGCCGGTTTTCCTTGCGTCCTTCCGCCGTCGAGTTCGATGCCACGTAATGATCCTTGCCGATACCGATCAGATAGAACCGGTGCGGCGCAATGTTGTACTTCGTCGCCAGATACTGCACCACCGCTTCCGCGCGGCGCTGGCTCAGGTCGTAGTTGTACTGCGCAGGACCTATCGAGTCGGTCCCACCGGTCACTTCAAGAATGTAGCTCTTCATCGAGCCCAACTGGCCGGCAAAGCTATCCAGTTGTGCCTTGTCGTCCGCGGTCAACACTGCCTTGTTGAAGCCAAACGTAACCGAAGCCTTCGAAATCACGCGGTAGCTATCCAATCCCGCCACCACGCTGCCGAGCGTATCGGCGCGGTGCTCCACATCGTTCGCTGCCACCTCGGCCTGGCCCGCTGACTGTTTCGCGTTCTGCGCACTCTGGCTGGCCGCATCTGCCGAGTTCTGCACCTGGCTGATGCCCGCCTGTGCCCGAGTATCCACATCGTGAATCTGCCGGTTGTTCTCCGAAGTTTTCTGATCCAGTTGGTCGGTATGTTGGATGATTGGCGCCGTCTGTGTCCGCACGTAGTTTTTGGTAGCGCATCCCGTCACCCCTAACGCAAACAGCGCCGCGGTTGTCAATGCCACTCCCCATCGATCACTTATCATTGCTCTCACCTTTCCGTCCCCTGCCAGGTGGATCTGCAAATTCCCGGCAATAAGGCGCTCATCTCTCGCCCAGTGAACATGCACGTCACAGTCCAGTCAGGAAAAGCATTGCATCTTATTCACATAAATACGCTTACCTCTTAACATATGCATATCATTTCCCTAAAAATAGTGTAATTTTTACACTATCTAGTAAGGATTACATTGTAATTGCTCGCCTGGAACCTTCACCGCGAAGGCGCCAGCTTCCAGCGACCCTTGGATGTCGAAGTAGTGGAACTGTAAATTTTATTTTGATGAAGGTTGATTCATCTTGCAGATCCTGCCGAGATGAAATCTGGGCAATTTTTGAAACATTTACCCTTTCAGGCCTTTGCAGACAGATGCGCGTGACAAAATCTGGGCAGCATGTGATGCCCCACTCCTTGTTTGCATGCAGAGCCTCATCACCGCGCTGGTTCTGTAGTGGAGCGGTGATCCCGCTATCCTAGAAGTCAGTTGCACGCGCTCCACCATGGATCTCAACGAAAAAATTCGCGCCCTACCCACGCAACCCGGCGTATATCTCTACAAGAATGCCGAAGGCGAGGTCATCTACGTCGGCAAGGCTAAGAATCTGCGCTCACGCGTGCGTTCTTATCTGCTGGAAGCCTCGCAGGCCAACGCCAAAACCGGCTCGCTGATGCGCGAGGCCGTCGACCTCGACTACATTCTCGTGGCCAACGAGCACGAGGCGCTGGCCCTTGAAAACAACCTCATCAAGCAGCGCAAGCCGAGATTCAACATCCTGCTGCGCGACGACAAGACCTATCCGTACGTCAAGCTCACCCTCGCCGACCGTTTCCCAAAGGTCTTCGTCACGCGCCGCTTACGCAAGGACGGCGCCGCTTACTATGGCCCGTATTTTCCCGGCAATCTCGCCTATCGCGTGGTCGAGCTCATCCACCGCAGCTTTCTCCTGCCGAGCTGCAAGATCGATCTCTCGCGCTACCACCCGCGAGCCTGCCTGCAGTACTACATTCACCGCTGCCTTGGCCCCTGTGTCGATGGCCTCACCACGCCCGCCGCTTACAAGGAAGCCGTGCGCGACGCGCAGCTCTTTCTTGAAGGCCGCCACGCCGAGCTGGAGCGCACACTCACCGCGCGCATGATGGCCTCCGCCGAGGCTGAACAATTCGAATCCGCCGCGCGCCTGCGCGACCAGCTCTCCACCGTGCACCAGTTGCAGGAGAAGCAGCGCATCGCAACTGCCGAACTGGATGACGACGCCGACGTCTTCGGCTACCACTTTGAAGACGGCTCACTGGCCGTCAACCTCTTCCACATGCGCAACGGCAAAATCGTCGACCGCCGCGAGTTCTTCTGGGAAAACCTGCAAGTGCAGGGATCGGGGATCATGGATCGAGAAGAGGCTGACTCCGAGTCTGTCATCCTGAGCGGCCGAAGCGGAGCGGAGGGAGTCGAAGGATCTGCGGTTGCATTTCCGGGAGCGTCGTATGGCACGATACAAGAATCGCCCGCCTTCCAGGCAGGCCACGTTTTCTCCGCCCTCCTCAAGCAGCTCTACATCGACCAGCACTACGTCCCGCGCACCATCCTCGTTCCCGTCGACTTCGACGACCGCGAATCCCTGTCAGCGCTCTTGAGCGAACGCACCGGACACAAGATCGAAATCGTCGCGCCTCAGCGCGGCGAAAAACGTTCCCTCGTCGATCTCGCCGGCCAGAATGCCAAGCAATCCTACACGCAACGATTCCGCGTCTTAGAGCCTTCGCGCAAAGCCATTCAGGAGGCGCTGGCCGATGTGCTCATGCTGCCCGAGCTGCCGCGCCGCATCGAGTGCTTTGACATTTCGCATATTCAGGGCGCGGAGACCGTCGCTTCCATGGTCGTCTGGGAAAACGGCAAAATGAACAGGTCCGCCTATCGCAAGTTCAAGGTGAAGACCGTCGCCGGCGTCGACGATTTCGCCTCCATGCGCGAGGTCGTCGAACGCCGCTACCGCCGTCTCCGCGACGCAGCACAAGAGCACGACTTCAGTCGCGCCGGTCACAAGCAAAATAAAACGGTGGCATCAGCCCCTGAGGATGCCCGCTCCAAAGAGCCCACCACCATGCCCTCGCTGGTCCTCATCGACGGCGGTCTGGGCCAGTTGCACGCCGCCGCCGAGGCCCTCGAATCTCTCGGGCTCACCACGCAGCCGCTCGCCTCCATCGCCAAAAAAGAAGAGATCGTCTATCTCTATGGCAGCGAAGACGATCCCATTGTCCTCGACCGCCGCTCACCTGTACTGCATCTCATCCAGCTCATCCGCGACGAGAGCCATCGTTTCGCCGTGGGCTATCACCGCCAGCGCCGGGCCATGCGCGACCGCGACTCCGAACTCCTGAACATTCCCGGCGTCGGCGCGCAGACCCGCCAGCGCCTGCTCACCCACTTCGGAAGCCTGCGCGACGTGCAGCAAGCCAACGCCGAATCTCTCGCCGCCGTAGTCCCACGCAGAACCGCCGAAGCCATCTGGCGGCATTTTCATGAAACGGCTACGGCGGTTTAGCACTGCCGCTCCAGCCAATCGCTGTCAGCACGCCGCCTACTCCGCCCGCACGATCTCCCGCTTGTGCACCTCGATGCGTTTGCTGCACGCATAGCAGTAAAACGCATTGAGCGGCCCCACGCTGGCGATCTTCGCGCCGCACCACGGACAATTTCCCCGCACTGCGCCGATCGCGACGAACGGCCCAACGATCGGTGCGCAGATGCCCGCGATAATCATCGGGATTCCCAGCACCATCCACGGCCCAACCATCAGGCAGATCAGGGTTCCGTAAATAATCAGTACCGGCGCCATGATCAGGCCAATCACGAAGCCGCTCACCCCGCCCCGGATCGGCGCCCTCTCGTGTTTACGATGTGCCTCGATGCTCTCGTGAGCCTCCGGCGTACTTCCCACTCCGCAAAGCGGACAGAACTTCCACGACGATTCGAGGCGCGCACCGCATTTCCAACAGTTTTCACCCATCTTGCACCCCTCTTTCACAACCGATCGTCCGACTGCGATGAAGAAGTGTAGGCTCATTTGAATCGCATTGCCGGTGATCTCTATCACAATCTCCAGACCAATACCCCGATGCTGCTGGTCTATGATGGTCTCTTGAATGCGCATAAGCCTTTTGCTCATCCGCACTTCAGCCGCGTTTTGAATCCGTGTCTCCGAGGGGTTCGTCGTCCATGATTGCTGCCGCTATTCGCCGCTCACGTAGCTCCGCTCATTCGCTCGCCGCTCTCGCGCTCATTTTTCTCGCAGCCGCCGGCCTCTGCGCGCAGATGGTCTCGCCTTCGATCGACCAGCCCGGTCAGCCATTCTCGTATTACTCCCGGCCTACCGACGAGATCGGTGTGATGGGCGCTGAAGCGGGGACCGAGATCACCCCCGAAGGCTACCTGCGCACCGGCTTCGGCGAACTGATGTTCTTCACCGGACCCGATCTCAAGCCCGCCAGCGTCCGCGTCCGCACGCTGGAGCAGGGCCATCTGCCCATCATTCACTACGAGTTCACCCGCGACGGCATTGAATACCGCTTCACCCTCTTCGCGGCCACGCTCGACGGAAAGGACTCGGGGCCGCAGGTAGACTTCCTACGCGTCCAGATGAAGAACGCCGCCCACCAGGCCACACGCGCCATCTTTGCCACCGGCATCCGCTACGACGCGCTCTCCACCACCGGCGCACCCTTTGGCGATAACCGCTTCATGCGTCCCGTCAAAGGCAGATTCCCCGGCGCTTACCACCAGATCGGCGAACCCTTCAGCCCCGACTGGGCTAGCTCCTTCGACGCCAGGCATTTCTTCCGCGACGGCCGTCTGCTCTTGAGCTTCCCTGCCGGCTACGCCTTGCGCCAGTTCACGCTCCGCGAACCCCGCACACCTGACCTCGCCAACCCCGTGCGTCTCCACGCCGAGCCGGAGACTCCCGTCGGCATCGTTACCTATTCGTCCCTCCTTCAACCTGGCGCCGAGCACACGCTCGACTTCAAGATGCCCGTCGTTCCCACTGCCGATTCATCTGTCATCTCCGCGATGGACAAGGCCCGATTCGACACGGCCGAAGCGCAGATCGTCACCTCCTGGAACAAAATCCTCGCCGCCGGCATGCAAATCGCCTTGCCCGAGCCCAAGGCCGTCGACACCTTCTACGCCAATCTCGTCTACGACCTCATCGCCATCGATCACATCGGCCCCGACTACATCCAAACCGTCAACAAGCTCAACTACCATGCCTTCTGGCTGCGCGACGGCAGCGACATCGTGCACAGCTACGACGTTACCGGCTACTCGCCAATCGCAGGCCAGTGCCTCGCCTTCTTTGCCGAATCGCAGAAACCCGACGGCAACTTTCTCTCGCAGCCGCAGCAGTACGACGGCTGGGGCGAGGCCGTCTGGGCCTACGCGCAGCACTACCGCATGACGCGCGACAAGGCCTTCGCCGAGTGGGCCATCCCACAGATTGACCACGCCGTCGACTGGCTCACAAAAGCGCGCGCCGCCGACCCGCTCCACATCGTGCCCGCCAGCGATGTCCGCGACAACGAGAATATCCCCGGCCACATCACCGGCTATAACTTCCTCGCTCTCGACGGTCTTCGCGTCGCGATCCAGATGGCCAGCGAAACCGGCCACTCGGATCTCGCGCGGAAGTGGCAGAGCGAGTACGACAGTCTTCATCTGGCGTTCTTCAAGGTACTCGACGCGCAGGCCGCCGCGCACCACGGCTACATTCCTCCCGTGCTCGATGGTCAGACGGGCGGCTACGACTGGGGCAATCTGCTCTCCGTTGTTCCCGGGCAAACACTCGATCCGCACGATCCCCGCGTGACGGCAACCCTGAAGGCCACACAGGCCAAATACGCTGAAGGCATCATGACCTACGCCGACGGCGCGTTCCTGCACCACTACCTCACCATCAAAAACACGCTCACCGAAACCATCCGCGGCGATCAGCAGCAAGCGCTGAACGAGTTTTACGCCCTCCTGCTCCACACCAGTTCGACCCACGCCGGCTTCGAGTACAAGATCCGCCCCTGGGGCGATCGCGACTTCGGCGACGATCTGGCCCCGCACGGCTGGTTCGCGGCCGACTATCGCACCCTACTGCGCTCCATGCTGGTCCGCGAAGAGGGCGACCAGCTTCACTTGCTCTCTGTCATTTCTCCCGCGTGGGTCGGCCAGGGGAAAACCATCTCCGTCAGCCAAGCCCCCACGTACTTTGGCTCGCTCGGTTTCAAGCTCACGCAGCCGTCCGCGTCGGAGGCCGTGCTGAACATCGATGCGCACTTCAATCGCCCACCCCGCAGCATCGAGGTCCATCTGCCGTGGTTTATGCGCGTAGACAGCGTCACGGTGGACGGCGCGCCGCTCACCTATGCCTGCAAGACGCCGTGCAACGGAGGATCTATCTCCGTGCCCGCAGCCGCGCGTGAGATTCGCCTGCACTGGACCATGAGACCCAACACGCCGCAACTCAGTTACGACCACACCGTCGCCGCCTACAAAGCCGAGTACGCGCGCCGCTACAACGCGCTCATGCACGGCCAGAGCGCACATCAATAGGGCTTTGCGCACGAATCTGTAATGCCGGTTGATTTTGGCGTTTATTGAGAATCTTGGCCGACCCACGACCGAGGATGATACATGCTTCGCATTTTTTCGAGCGACAGATGGGCTGGCACGCGCAGTGGGTGTGGTGAAGATCGAGTCGGGGTGAATCGCTCACAGACGGGCAGATCGACTACCGGAGCATCTTTGTTACACCCATAAGGACGGTTGAGGTTCGTGTGATCCTGCCCTCCGCGCGATAAAGCTGCGCGGAGGATGAGACACCCGGCGCATGGCCGATTACAAAGTTGTAATTACCTGTTCCCCCCGAAAAACTGCGTGCTATCCTTGCCACAATCTTCTGTTGCGGTTGAAACGGAAGGGGGAATCACTGTGTCCGCAACGGCCCTGGAGCCACCTCTTGCCCCGCAACGAACTGCTGTGCGCAGGCGATTGATTTTTCTGCTGTGGCTCGTTGCTCTCATCTCCCTGGGTGAACTGGCCATCGTAGGCCCTATCGGCAACGACGTGTCGCAGTACTGGTCCGCCATCCGGTCGATCAAGAGCAGAGCCTCGCCCTATGCCGGCAGCATTGCCGCGCTGCGCGCCTATCACAACCGTCCCACGCGCGCCGCCGGCGATCATGCTCCACTGATCTTCTGGTATCCGCCCCTAGCCATTCCTCTTCTGCGTATGCTGTCGCTGTCTCCGTCGTGGCTGGCGGGTGCGCTTTACTTTGTCGCACTGGCAGCGGCGTTTCTGCTACAACTGCGCGCAGGCTACCTGATGGCTACCGAGAAGGATCGTGGTTGGCTCGTTTTTCTGCTGCCCTTTGCCGCCTTCTTTCCTGGCCTACTGGCGGATCAAAGCATTCTCTGCGGAAATATTGCCTATCTTCTTTACGGGCTGCTCCTTACTGCGGCGATCTCCGGCTGGAAGCAGAACAAGTGGCTTTGGTTTTATCTGGCCGTAGTCTTCGCTTCGATCTTCAAGCCCCAAATGATGCCCCTGCTTGCCTTTCCAGTGCTGACCGGAAGACGGCAGTGGGCGCCGGCGTCGGTGGCTGGCGCGGTGAGCTGCCTGCTGTTTGCCATCCAGCCATTCATCTGGCCCGATAGGTTCCTGGAGTTCCTTCTGACGGTCCACCTGGCCACCGACTGGTCACACGACTTCGGCTTTGGCCCCTCCGGGGTTCTAAGTCAATCGCTTTGCACCATGAACAAGCCGTATTCCCCCGCGAACATTTTCTTC
>JAJYFA010000111.1 GCA_021790995.1 Acidobacteriota bacterium | reverse complement strand
CTTCACCCACCAGGTACGCCACAAGCCTCTTGTCGCCTTCACGGTCTTCGCGCAGGATCACCACTGCCTGGCGAACGCCGGTGCACTTCTCGATCAGCGCCTCGATCTCTCCCGGCTCGATGCGATGGCCGCGCAGCTTGATCTGAAAATCGGCCCGCCCGAGAAAGTCGATGCTGCCGTCCGGCAGATAGCGCGCGAGGTCGCCGGTGCGGTAAATCTTTCCAAAATCGCCGCGATCGGGAGCGATAGCGGGAATCGTGAGAAAGCGCTCGGCCGTCAACTCCGGCCGCCGCCAATAGCCGCGCGCCACGCCGTCGCCGCCGATGAACAGCTCGCCGATCTCGCCGATGGGAACAGGCTGGAGATTCGAGTCGAGCAGGTAGATCTGCGTATTGGCGATGGGCCGCCCGATCGAAACCGTCGTGCCGATCTGCTCGACGCGGCAGGCCGTCGACCAGACGGTCGTCTCCGTCGGCCCATACATGTTGTACATCGCGCCCTTGAAGACCTGGCGCAGATGACGAATGAGCGCCACGGGAACCGCCTCGCCGCCGAGCAGCATCTGCCGCAGCGAACCAAGCGCAACGTAAGCGCGCGGATCGAGCGTCAGCATCCGCGCCAGCGACGGCGTCATCTGCAAATGCGTTACGCCGCAGCGCGCAATTTCATCGGCGATGGAGGCCGTTCCATCGTCGCCGTGCAAAACTACTGTGAATCCGCGCGTGAGCGTCCAGAGCAGTTCCAGTACCGAGATGTCGAACGATGCGCTTGTGACCGCCAGCCACACGCCCGGCTCGCAGCCAATAGCGCGATCCATGCCGGTGAAGAAGTTCACTACGTTGCGGTGTTCCACCATCACGCCCTTGGGCTTGCCCGTAGAGCCGGAGGTGTAGATCACGTAAGCGAGGTTGTGCGCAGTCGCCAAGCACTTCACAGGTTCGGCGTTCTCGCGCGCGAGACCGGCGTCTTCCGCATCGAGAATCGTGAGGGCGGCGGCAGAAGCTGGCAGGCGGTTGCGCGATGCAGCGGTGGTGAGCAGCACCGCCATCTGCGCGTCTTCCATCACCAGCGCAAGACGATCCTGTGGATAGGTGAGGTCGAGCGGAACATACGCCGCGCCGGCTTTCAGAATCCCCAGCAGACTCACGACCAGCGCTTCCGTTCGCTCCACGGCCACACCGGCCAGCGTGTCGGGCCTGACGCCGAGCTCGAGCAGCCGGTGCGCGAGGCGATTGGATTGCTCATCGAGTTCGCGGTAGGTGAGCGAGCGTCCGCGGGCAATCACGGCAAAGGTATCAGGCGTGCGCGCGGCCTGCGCGGCATATGCGGCGGCAATCGTGCTTGTGCGCGGATAGTCGGCCTCGGTCGAATTCCACTCAAGCAACTGCGCGGGTAACATGGTAGTTCTCCACGAAAAGGTGTTCGATACCGGTCCCGAGAAAAGTCGCAATCGCCTCATCCGGCGTGTTGACGATGGGCTGGCCCTTTACGTTGAAGCTGGTGTTCAGCACCATCTGGCGGCCCGTGGTCTTGCCCACCTCCACAAGGAGCGCGTGAAAATCGGGATTGTCGCGGACGCTGACAGTTTGCAGACGCGCAGAGCCATTCACGTGTGTGATCGCCGGCAGCTTGTCGCGCAGCGCAGGCCGGACGTTGACAATGCTGATCATATAAGGAAACTCCGAGCCGGTCACAACCTCGAACCAGCGGTGTGCTTCCTCGACCGAACATGCAGGTGCGAAGGGGCGGAAGGCCTCGCGCTTCTTCACCATGGCGTTGATGCGGTCGCGCATCTCTGGATGGCCCGGATCGGCAAGAATGCTGCGATTGCCGAGCGCGCGCGGACCATACTCCATGCGTCCCCGCGACCACGCAATCACGCGCCCTTCGGCGATGAGTTTGGCGGCGGCGGCGCAGGTCTCGCCAGTAGTCGCGTAGTGCTGCCACTGGATCCTGCCGTCAAAGCGCCGTAACTCGGCTTCCACATCGGTGTCCGTGTACTGCGGGCCAAAGAGCGGCGCAGGGAATCGCTCTTCGGGAATCTTTTGCGTGAGCGACGCGCGATAGAGCGCCGCGCCCAGCGCCACGCCATCGTCGCCGGCCACGGGCTGAATGTAGACTTCGTCAAAAAGCCGGGAGCGCATCAACTTGCCGTTGGCCGTGCAGTTGAGCGCCACACCGCCGGCCATCGCCAGCCGGCGCAGTCCCGTCTGCTGGCCGAAATATTCGCACACATGCATCACCGCGCGCTCCAGGCATTCCTGCAGCGCGGCCGCCACGTCTTCGTGGTGTGAGTTTACTGACTGGTCCGGCGCGCGGCGCGGAATCAAATGTTCATCGAGAAAGGCGCGCGTCACCGTATAGTTCTCGCGCTCCTCGCGGGTGTGGTTCAACTTGAGCATGGGGATGCGGAAGCTGCCGTCGGGGCAAAGCTCCACAGCCTCCTCGAAAAACTTGCGGTACCGGGACGGATCGCCATACGGCGCCAGACCCATGATCTTGTACTCGTCGGAGTTGAAATCGAAGCCCAGATGCAGCGTTACCAGCGAGTAGAGAATGCCGATGGAATCGCTGGCCGCGATGGTACGAATCTTCTCGAACTCGCCGTCGTGAAAGTCGTAGACGGTCAGGCTATCCATCTCGCCCATGGCGTCGTTGACCACCACCAGGCACTCATCCCAGCCGGAGGTGTAGGCGGCGCTGGCGGCGTGCGCCAGATGATGCCCGACCTGGTGCATGCGATCGAGCGGATAGCCAGGCAGATCGCGGCGCACCTGCGCAAGCAGCGCCTCGCGCGAGAAAACTTTCTCGTATAGTTCCGATGAGATTTCATCGGCCGCATAGAGTTCGCGGTAGGGCGCGTAGTCGAAGCCGTGCGCAATCTCGTCGACTTCGTTGATTGAGATGCCACCTTCTTTCAGACAGTAGTGGATGGCGTCGATGGGAAAATCGCCTGTATGTTTTTTCCCGCTGAATCGTTCCTGTTCGGCGGCGGCCACCAGCCTGCCGTCGACCACCAGCGCAGCCGCTGCGTCCATCCCTTGTGCGATGCGGTACTCGCGCTCGTCGAGGCCCTTCCACTGCGCCTTCTTGAAAGGTACGGCGTTTTCCAACCCGCTGATCCCGATGACTTTCATTGCTGCTCCCGTGCGCGATGCCCGCCGCGCCCGCTTTCGCTGCCGGTCGGGACCGATCGCCGTGGCCGCTTGCATCCCGTGGCTGAATTGCCGTCAGGCGAGCCTCCGCTTTTCGATTCGTGGCCCGGCTGGAGGCTCACGTATCCTCGAAGCTGTTTTCCCTCCAAGATTATGCATTCGCTCCCGCTTCGTGAATCCCCCTAAAGGGGAACACCGCCAGCCTTGGTAAACTGTTATGTAAATTAGGATTACAGGCAATCCAGGCGCGCTTTCATCAGCGGCTTTTCTTCCCTGCCCGTGGCAGCGGTATTCTTCTCCTTCAGGAACATGGATCGACAGTCTGGGGGTACGGGATGAAACTAATCGGCTGGATGATTCTGGCTGTGGGCCTATCGGGCGCCTTGGCATTCCCCTGCGCTGGGCAGGGAACCTTTGCGGCGAAGCCCATTCAGATAGCAATCCTTGACGGGCAGAGCGGCGGCCCGTACCACAATTGGCGGCTGACCACCCCGGCACTCAAGAAAGAGCTCGAAGAAACAGGGATTTTCGCTGTTTCCGTCCTCACCGCGCCGCCGTCGGATGGTGACTTCAGCCATTTCAAGCCCGATTTCAAACGCTACCGCGCGATCGTGATGAACTACGACGGCCCAACCTGGCCGGCGGAACTGCGCGCCCAATTTGAGCGGTACGTCGCCGGCGGTGGGGGGCTGGTGATCGTGCATGCGGCCGACAACGCCTTTCCCGACTGGCCCGCCTATAACGAAATGACCGGTATCGGTGGCTGGCGCAAACGCAGCGAGCAGGCTGGGCCGTACTGGTACTACAAGAGCGGAAAACTTGTCTCCGATGCCTCGCCGGGGCCGGCCGGCCGTCACGGCGCGCGGCTGCCGTTTCAGATTACGGCGCGCCAGCCTCAGCACCCGATTCTGAAAGGCCTTCCACCAGTATGGATGCACGCCAACGACGAGCTCTACGGCATGCTGCGCGGACCGGGCAAAAACATGACCATCCTCGCCACCGCGCACTCGGACCCCAACAACAACGGCACCGGCCACGACGAGCCCATGCTGATGGTTCTCCGCTATGGCAAGGGGCGAATCTTCCACACTGCGCTGGGCCACGATGTGTTTGCCATGAGCTGCGTAGGCTTCATCACCACATTCCAGCGGGGCACGGAGTGGGTAGCAACAGGCCGCGTCACGCAGAAGCCGCCGGCAACGTTTCCCACGGCGAACACGGTAAGCTACCGCGCCGACATCGCGCAGATGGATCCGGCATTTCTCAATGGCGCGTCGCCGGTGGTGCCGAAGCGCTGAGTCGTTTTCTGGCAGGCATATCCTTCCGTCGGCCGCTCTCCCGAGGCTACTTCACCCCGCGGTAGATCTCCGACCCGGCCAGCAGATACGCGCCCACGCCGTAGACGTAGCTCGACGATTCCGAGTAAGCCCCGGGCGCCGCGCCCACCGGCTGAATGCATCCCAGCCGCCCATCGGCGTAGACATGCGTCAGCATGCCTGCCCACGCCTTCTGGACTGCGGGCCAATACGTGGCACGGTCCAGATAGCCTTCGTTCACTCCATACGCCAGCGCGTAGGTCACAAACGCGCTACCTGAGATCTCCGGCAGCGGATAGGCGTCGGCGTTGAGCAGGCCCGGGCGCCACAATCCGTCTTTGCCCTGAATCGACAGCATCTCGGCGGCCATTTCTTTGAGGATCGCAACATACCTCGGCCGCAGTGGCGAATCGGCGGGCAACGCCTTCAGCACGCGCACCGTGCCGCCCATCACCCAGCCGTTGCCGCGCGACCAGAACAGCGGCTCGCCGTTCTTCTCCTTCTTGTCGAGGTAGCTCGCATCGCGGAAGTAGAGATGTTTTGTGCGGTCGTAGAGCAGAGCCGTCGTAACGCCCCACTCGTGATCCATGAACGTAAGATATTTCTCCTCGCTGGTCGCAGCCGCCATATCGGCGTACACCGGCGGAGCCATGAAGAGCGCGTCGCACCACCACCACAGCGGCCGGCGGGGATCGGTCGGATCCGGCACGGCCATCTCCTTGCCCAATCGTGCGCGCATCGGATCGATCATCTTCGCATCTTTGTGCAGGAAGTATTGCTCCAGATACATTTGCCCAACGGCCTGGTCGTCGGCATGCATCACGCGCGGACCCGGCTGCCAGTGAAGCTCCTCGGCAACATGCAGCATCGCCTTGCGGTACTTGTCGCCGGCCACCTTCTCGGGAACCCCCATGAAGCCGGCGTAGAGCGCGGCCCACGTCCAGGCGTATTGCGGCTCAGCGGGCATGCGGCTCAGTTGCCAGTCGGCCACAAGCTTCATGGCCCTGGCCAGATCGCGCCGGTCGAGCCTGGGTGAGAGATTTTGCGCCAGTGGCCCCGGTGTGGCAAGCGTGTCGCCGGGAGGCGCGGCTGCCTGCTTCTCCGCTTGCGCATTGGCAGCGACAGAGAAAGCGAGCGCCGCAAACAGCGCGGTAAGTACAAAGGCCATGCGGCTGTGGCCACGGTTTACACGCAGGGAATGGAGACCGGCTTGCATAAGATTCTCCCGAAAAAACAAAAAACGATTCCTGATGATTGTAGGACGGCGAGTGCGCAGCGTTCATTTGCAAATTGAGCGAAGGCGGCGAGGTCTATGACCGCTTGGTCTTGTGCCATCGGCCACCCAGATCGCGATTTTGAGCTCTGGAAACCACAACGCTGGCGAAGTGGATTCATACGGCCAGCAGTCCTCAGAACTGCATCCGTAGCCCGAACTGAATCTGCCGCTCGCGGTAGTAGTTCGTATCGTTGATCGTCAGGGGCTGTCCGAACTCCGAGCTTGGGATGCCTGTCTTCGGGTTCGTGTAAAGGCCGGTGAGGAAGTTCAGCGACGGCAGCGCCTCCGCGGCGGTGGTGCTGCTGGGCGAGCTGCCGTTTTGGATAGCGTAGCCTGTGGTTTCGATCTCGGTGACGTTCTGATGGTTGAAGAGATTGAAGGTCTCGGCCATCAGTTCCAACTGGCGCATCCGGCCGAGGTCGAAGGTCTTGCCCAGGCGCAGATCGGCTTTCCATACCGCGGGGTAGCGGAAGGTGTTGCGGCCGATGTCGTAGGCGACGCCGTCGCTGCCCTGGCCATAGATGAGGTTGTCGCCGCCGGAGCCGTTCGGGCTCGGGCCTAGCCCCGTGACAATTTCGTTGTACGTCCCGTACAGCGTCGGAATCGATCCCGTGATGCGCAGCGAGTAAGGCAGGCCACTGTGATAGCTGCCGATGCCGGAGAGCATCCAGCCGTTGGCGAAGCGGCCCACAACTCCGTGCAACTTCCATGGCGACGCCAGAATCGCCGACGCCGAAGCCGAGTGGCGCACATCCATGTTGGAAGTCCCGTACTGCTGTCGCCAGTAGGCGGGATTGGGATCGAGGACGTCGTTTCCCGGCCCCAGCACGACTCCGTCGGGATTCCAATCCATCGCGTGCGCGAGCGTGTAGTTGGCGTGGAAGCTCAGGCCGCCGCGTCCGTAACGCGTGAGCCGGACGGTCGCAGCCTCGTAAGTGGAGTTTGCCCGGCTCTCGATCTGAGTAATCTGCTGGTAGTCGGGACAGGGCCTGCCGGGAAATAGAAAGTTTGTCTGCGGCGTGTAGAAGGGGCAGACACCGGCGTTTCCCGGCCAGTTTGCATAGAAGGGAAGCGTGATCCGCGGGGCTTTGATGGGCCCCCGGCCAAGGTTTCCGCACTTGCCGTTGGTGTTGCTGGGCTGGCCGTTGGCGTTCGCGCCGGGAGCTGTATAGGCCACCTGGTCGCAGACGTTGTAGGTGATGGTCTGCGTCGCGGCCGGAGTGTTGAGATTGGTATCAATGGCGATGGGCAGGCGGCGGCCCAGGCTCAGCATCGCGCTTGCTTCGAGGTTCATGTGCCCCGGCAGCGACTGTTCGACGGAAGCGACCGCCTCGTGGATCTCGGGATTGCGGAAATGCGCCGCGAAGCCGAGTGCTCCCGGCAATACCACGCTCGAAGGCTCGCCGGTAAAGACATACGGAAACGGCGGCGCGCCACCCATGCAGTTCTGGCAGTCATCCTGCGCGCGCATAAAGAAAAACAGATCGCCTTTGAGCGAGCCGGTTTGCGTCATGGCGGCTTCGACGGTGGCGTTCTCCACCCGCCCGTAGTACATGCCGTAGCCCAGCCGCAGCACCGGCCGGCGCTTTCCGCCTCCAACAGCCACACTCACGCGCGGCCCCCAGTTGTTGCCCAGGCTAGGCAGCTTTTCCGTGAAAGGAAGCTGCGGATTGGCGAGCGACGCAATCGGCGGCGGCAACTGCTCACGCTCCCAGCGCAGGCCGCCGGAAACCACGATAATCTTGGTCGGCCGCCACTGGGCGGTCATGTACCCGGCCCAGTCGTTCGTGCTCAGTTGCCAGCTCGTTGGGCCCATCATCTGCGAGTAGGAGGAGTAGCACGGCAGCGCGCCAATGCCCATCAATTGCCCAAATTCGGTGTATCCCGCCGTTCCTGACGCATCGCAGTTATGCGGATTGCGCGGATCGAGCGCATCGGCAAAGCCAAATCGCAGAAACGCCAGCGCATCGGAGATAAAGCGCGCGACCGTCGGGTAGTGATAGGTGCCGGTCTGGTTACGCAGCATGTTGGTGGCGTCGGCGTCGTGATCCATCTCGAATCCCGCTTTGACGAGGAGGTTCCCGTGCGCCCAGTCCAGCCGCTCCTGCACGTCGTAAAGCTTCTCGTCCGGGTAGCTTCCCTTGCCGAAGCGCGCAGGATTGCCGATGGTGAATCCGTAGCGCGAATCCACCACAATCTGCGGCAACTGTCCGTAGGCATTGCCGGCGAGGAATGCCTGCTCGAAGGCAGAGGGCGGTTCGGGCCGCGCGTTCAGAATTGTCCGCCCCGCCGAGCCTTGGGTCACAGCCAGCAGGTTCGGCGTCAGATAAGTCTGCCAGCTCGCCAGCGCCCATTGCTGGCTGGCGTGGTTGGAGCCGAAGCTGTGGTTGCCGTAAGGACCAGCGGAGCGCCGGAACCCGCCGCCTGGTGCATTCCAGTCGGCGCCTGTGGCTTCGAGGAAGAGGTGATTCCGGTCGTTCGCCTGCAAGTCGATCCGCGCAAAACCGGTCCATTGAGCCTCGGTGCGCGGTGCGGGCGCCAGAAGCGACGCAAGCTGCAATAGACCGGCGTGCGTGGACGCGGAACCTGCAAGGCCGAAGTAGTCGTCGTAGGCCTGCGTGACGCTCTCGCCGAGCTGCGCGCCGAGCAACTCGGCCTGCGGGTAGCTCGGCGGGCAGAAGAGCCCAACGCACACGGTCGTACCGTTGCTTTGAATATAAGGCCGGATGGGAACCCTCGCCATCGGCATGCCGGGGTCGTTGCGGTGGTAGCCTTCGAGAGCGCCAAACCAGTAGAGGTTGCTGCGGGGAATAGGGCCACCCACGCCCAGCCCCCACACCGACTCGTGATCGGGCGGAGTGTACGGAATGGTGTTGAAAACCGGCTCGGCTGGAATCGGGATTGGGTAGGCGGTCGCTAACGTTCCGCTCTGCTGCAGCCATTGTGTGAACGGGTTCCGCGCGCCCCAGGAGTTCTGCCGGTCGAAATAGGACCCCTGACCGTGCAGAGCGTTGCCGCCATGCTCGGTTTCAATCCCTGTACGCCCACCCGCCGTGCGCACGCCCGCGGCCTCCACGTTTCCTGCCGTCGCCGTTACCTTGCGGACCGCGGTCTCGCTCAGGCCGAAGCCCCGTCTGCCGTTCCACGACTGGCTCATCGACTGGCTCACCGACTCCTGCAGGTCCGCGCCCTGACTGATCCGCCCCTGCGACGACGACTCTGTCTCCGATCCCGCCATCACGCCAAACTTGAGCGACTTGTTCGCTCCATCCACAGTCACCTCCGCCGACTCCTGTGAGCTGCGGTAGGTCTCCTGCGATGCACCCGCGCTGGCGCTGGAGGCCGGCGTGTTCAGCAGGAACTCCTGCCAGTTGCGTCCCGCAGCCGGCAGCGCGTGCAGTTGCGCCGCTGTGAGCGTAGCCGTTGCCGCGGCAGCGGCCGGATCGGTTTCTTGGGCCGCGGCCGCAACCGGAGGAATCGGAACCGGCGCCGCGTTCTTCCCGCTCGAAGCAGTCAGATTCGTGGCGGGAACCGGCGTTGAGCGGGATGGAAGCGGAATCGCTTGCGGCGGCGTGGCCGCGAGCGCGGGCGTGATCGCCACGGATTGCGTTTCAAGCCCGGCCCGCGACTGCGAGGGAGTCATTCCGCGCGGCGCTGGTGTCATCGCCCGCAGCCGATGGGGCGCGAGCCGCGCAGGCACTTCCGGACGCTCTGTATTGAGCGCCGCGCGCGAAACGGGGGCCAGCACCGGCATCGCCGTCTTCGCCTCCTGTGGTGCCGCGGCCTTGCCTGGCGTCGCAGCTTCCACCAGAGGCGTCGCGGCGCGCTCAAAGTGCACAGCGGCCTGTACCCGCGTCTCCACGCCGCCCGTCACCAGAATCCCCTCAAGCCGCCCGTGGCCCAGCCGCGGCGAGTCGGCGGTGAGCGTGTACTCGCCCGCATCGATTCGCACGAACCGGAAGCCGCCGTTCCTGCTCGTTACCGTTCGCGCTTCGGCGCCGGTGGTCTCGTTGTGCAATACGACAGTGACACCAGCCAGCGGTCTCGAATCGAGATCGGTGAGCCGCCCGGCGAGTGAGCCTGAATGGGAAGACTGAATTTGAACGCTGCGCATGGCGGCGGCAGACGCATCCTGTGCGCACACACCCCTGCAGGCGCCCAGCGTAAGCGCCCCAACCGCAAACCATATTCTCCAGTTCCGCCTTGCCTCGGCCATTGCCAACTCTGCCGCGGCAGATCCGGGGTCCCCACGGACGGGTCTTCGTCCGAGCGGTGGAAATCCTGGATCCCCACGGACAGATCCTCGTCCGTGGGGTGGAGATCCTGGGAGAATCGAGCAAACACTCCACCGGCTCGCTCTCGGGGCGAGTCCGGCGAAGGACATGCGAACCTCCTGCGCTTCGCTGTCCTGCGTGAATCAAAAGAGATTTGAAAGAATTCTATGCCTCGCGCATGAAATTGAAAAGTAGCCCGCGTCACCTTTCAACGCGGATCGTGCGCCGTCTCGCACATCAGTGCGCCATCAGCGTCAAGAGCGGTTGCGCGCAGCCGCAGCAACTGGTTCGCCGCAAAGCGGCCGGAGATCTCCGCAGGAAGAAAGTTCTCCGTGAGCGCCGCGGTCGATCCACGTCTCGCAAGCTCAGCCGGAGTGTGCAGTGTAATGGCTTCGATCTGGCGGCCTGCAAACTGCCTGCGATGCGCGGCCATTTTCTCCGCGGCAAGCGCCCGCAAGGCGGTCATGCGCTCTTCCGCGGCTTCTTGCGGAACCGGCGATTCCGCATGCAATGCCCAGCCCGGTGTGCCCGGTCGCGCCGAAAACGGAAACAGGTGCAGGTAACCGAAGGGCAACGCGCGGATGAACGCGACCGTCTCTTCGAATTCGCTGTCCGTTTCGCCGGGAAATCCCGCCATCACGTCCGCCCCCAGCGTGAGATCGGGTCCGGCAGCGCGCAACAATGCTTCAACCTTATCTGCATAATGCCACGGACGATACCGGCGATGCATCCGCCGCAACACCGCGTCGGAGCCTGATTGCAGCGGCAGATGCGCATGACGGGCGAGCCGCTTGCCGCCATATTCACCCATCAGCGCGATCAGTTCCTCGCTCCAGTCCATCGGCTCAATCGAGCTCAGCCGCAGCCGCGGCAAATCTGTCTTTTCAAGAATGTCGCGCACAAGTCCCGCGAGGGTTCGGCGCTCTGCTCCTTCCAAATCCCGTCCCCACCGTCCGAGGTTGATTCCGGAAAGCACCAGCTCCTTGCCGCCGGCAGCCGCAAATCCCTTCACGCGCCCCATCACCGCTGCGTGGGGCAGGCTTCGAGATGGACCGCGCGTAAGCGGGATCACGCAAAACGTACAGCGGTTGCCGCAGCCCTCCTGAATCTTCAGGTTGGGCCGCGTCTGCTCGCCTGGTGGAAGATGCGTGCCTGCCCAGCGCGAGTCCTCAAGAAACGAGTGCGCAAAGCGGTCGTCGGCCCAGATGGGAGCGCGCTCCCCGCTCGCTGCAAGCAGCGCGGACACTGGCACCAGCTCGCGCGGCTGCCGCTCCGCCGGCGCTGTCTTCTGCATCAGCGTCCGCACAATCTCCGGCGCCAGCGCCTTGTGACTGTTGCCCACCACCGCGGCTACTCCGGCCATTGCGGCCAGTTCATCAGGCGCGCGCTGCGCATAGCAGCCTGTCACAACGATCATCGCCGCGGGGTTCCTGCGGTGAGCGCGGCGAATAAACGCCCGCGCCGCGCGATCGGCCTCGGCTGTCACGCTGCACGTATTCACGATGACCACATCGGCTGCAAAGGGCTCGTGCTCGCCCATTGCGCGCAGATTGCTCGCAATGGCTTCGCCGTCGGCGCGCGCCGCTCTGCATCCGAAGTGTTCAATGTGAAAGCCCGGCATCTTCTCCAGTGTAGAACCCGCGTGGCTGCACCGCGCGGGACGGCAAAATCCAGTTCTGCGAGGTCGGACCTCATCTTCGCTATACTGGATACATACGATTTCTATCCGTAGTGCGATTTCACGCGATGACAGCCTCGACAACATCTCAAATCCCGGCTCCTGTACCGGACGAATTGAGAAGCCAGACGCGCAACATCGCAGGCTATGTCTATTTCACATTTATCTGCTACGTTTCCATTGGTTTGCCGCTCGCGGTGCTGCCGCCTTTTGTGCATCTGCGCATGGGCTATAGTACGGTGCTGGCCGGGTTAGCCATCAGCGTCCAATACGTCGCCACTCTCGCCAGCCGTCCCTGGGCTGGCCGCATCTCCGACCACATGGGCGCCAAGGTCGCGGTGCTCTGGGGAATGGCCAGTTGTACAGCCAGCGGCGCGCTTCTGGTGGCTGCGGCAGCTATGGGCAAAGTGCACTGGCTGAGCTTCATTGTCCTGATTGCAAGCCGCCTTGTGATGGGCGTGGGCGAGAGCCTTGGCGCCACTGGCGCCACGCTCTGGGGAATCACCGCCACCGGCCAGGAAAACACCGCGCGCGTCATCGGCATGAACGGCATCAGCACCTACGGCGGAATGGCCATCGCCGCGCCGTTGGGCGTCGTGCTCGACCAGCACTGGGGCGTGTCCTCCATCGGCATTCTCACCATCCTCATCTGCTCGATCAGCTTCGTCATGGCCTGGTACAAGGACCCTGTCACCGTTGAGCCAGGCGAGCATCTCCCCTTTGCTCACGTGCTGGGCCGCGTGGCTCCGCACGGCATGGCGCTGGCCCTGGGAGGCGTCAGCTACAGCGTTCTGGCCACCTTCGTCACACTCTATTACGCGTTCCATCACTGGAATGGCGCGGCACTTTGTCTCACCGCCTTCGGCGTAGGCTTTGTCTTCGTGCGAATCTTTTTCGTCAGGTCCATCAACCTCTTTGGTGGATTCCCGGTGGCCATCGCCTCGCTTGCCGTCAATGCCCTGGGGGTGCTCCTGCTCTGGCAAGCCGTTGCGCCAGGGATGGCGATGATAGGCTCGGCCATCGCCGGACTGGGCTTTTCTCTGGTCTTTCCCGCCATCGGCGTCGAGGCGGTCAGGCGCGTCCCCGAGTTCAATCGCGGAACCGCTCTCGGCGTCTACACCGCCTTTGCCGATGTGTCGTTCTTTCTCGTAGGCCCCATCGCGGGCGCCATCATTGGCTTCTTCGGTTACGCCAGCGTCTTCCTCTTCGCGCTCGTCAGCGTGCTTGGCGGACTGGGTATTGTGCTGGTGCTGCGCCAGATGCGGAAAGAATGATGGCCGCTTCGTGGACCTGTTCACCCGCCCTTGCGCCGCCATCAAAATCTTCGTGAAATGCAGAACGGCCACCCCTCCGGGTGGCCGTTCCTACCGACTCCTGACCACTGACAACTGTCTTTACTGCTGCCCCTTGCGCCAGTTCACCAGGTCGCCAAGCGTGGTCGTTGAGCTGGAGACGGGCGACTTGTGCGCGCTCTCCTTGTAGTGCTCGACCGTAGACCGGCTGGCTTCCTGGCCGGTAACGGCGCGCAAACTGAGCCCGATCTTCTTCTCCTCGACGTTGATCTTGATGATCTTGAAGTCGTGCTCCAGGCCCTGTTCGAGCTTGGAGTGGTCGCCTCCTTCGCCCGCTTCGGAGATGTGGCACAGGCCCTCGACGCCTTCGGCGATTTCGACGAATGCGCCGAACTGCGCGGTGCGCAGAATCTTGCCGTGCACCACGTCGCCCACGCGATGCGTGGCGAAGAAGCTCTCCCAGACATCAGGCTGCAGTTGCTTGATGCCCAGGCTCAGCCGGCGGTTCTGCGGCTCCACGCCGAGAACGACAGCCTTCACCTTCTCGCCCTTCTTGATCACTTCCGACGGGTGTTTGACGCGCTTGGTCCAGCTCAGGTTCGAAACGTGAACCAGTCCGTCGATGCCGTCCTCGATCTCGATGAAGGCGCCAAAGTCGGTCAGGTTGCGCACCCGCCCTTCGACCACCGTTCCCTGGGGATACTTGTCCGTCAGATTCTCCCACGGGTTTTCCATCAGTTGTTTCATGCCCAGCGAGATGCGCCGATCGCCGGGATTTACAGCCAGGACCACGGTGTCGACCTCGTCGCCCGGCTTGACCATCTTCGAGGGGTGCTTGAGCCGCTTCGACCACGTCATCTCAGACAGATGAACCAAACCCTCGATGCCCTGCTCCAGCTC
>JAJYFA010000110.1 GCA_021790995.1 Acidobacteriota bacterium | reverse complement strand
CGGCATTCTTTTCACGCGCCGTGCTTGCGGCCAGACTCATCTCCACCGCCCCGCGATCGAGTGCAATCAGCAGGCCCGGAACCTCACCCGCCGGCGCACTCGTATCGGCCGCCAGTTTCACAGTGCTCGATGCGCACACCTGCAAGGTGCCGCGATACGGCAATGCGACTGCGGCGGCCTGGGCGCCTGCGGTAATGCTGCCGCTGCCGGTCAAGTAAGCCCGTCCGTTCCAAGCCTGCATCGCTCCGGCCACTTCAAGCGCCGCGCCGGGAAGCGACTTGTCCAGCGGAACGATGGCGATCGGCGGTGTGCTGAAGGTTGGCTGCTGGGCCGGTTGCTGCGCATTCCGCGCGGGCTGAGTGCTGTCCGGAGCTTTTTCGGGAGTTACGGCCGGCGAGGTTTGTGCGGGTAAGGAAGCGGCCACAAACAGAAGCGTGCACAGCAGTGCAAGACGTAGAGGAACATTCGTCACACTGCGCATGGCTTACATATCCAGAAAGTTGCGGATCATCCGGTGGCCGCCGTCGGTCAGCACGCTCTCCGGATGGAACTGCACGCCCTCGATGGGCAGCGTGCGATGCCGCAGTCCCATGATCACCGTGCCCGATCCATTCGTCTCGGCCGTCCGCGCCGTCACCACCAGATCGGCAGGCAGCGACTGCTGCTCGACAATCAACGAGTGATAGCGCGTGCAAGTGAGCGGCGTGGGCAGGCCGGTGAAAATGCCTTTGCCGTCGTGATCGACCGCGCTGGTCTTGCCGTGCATAAGCGTTTTGGCGCGCACCACCTTGCCGCCAAAGGCTTCGCCGATGGCCTGGTGGCCCAGGCAGACCCCGAAAATCGGCATTTTGCCGGCCATGTGCCGGATCAACGGCACCAGGATCCCGGCCTCGGACGGCGTGCAGGGACCGGGCGAAAGGAGAATCCGCTCGGGCCGCATGGCCTCGACCTCGGCGGGAGTCACCTCGTCGTTGCGGCGAACCGTGACCTCGGCGCCCAGCTCGCCCAGGTATTGCACCAGGTTGTAGGTGAACGAATCGTAGTTGTCGAGGACAAAGACCATCTTGTTCCCAGTGTAGCGCGAACCGCAGTGCATCCCTCAGCTGCTCAAGTGCCACGCCTCAAACCACCGTCTCGCCAGCTTGCAGTCTCCTACTTGCGCCCCCTCGCACCCATCTGCAAAACTGGCCAACATGGTCCTTCACTTCCTCATTCAGGGCCGCGTGCAGGGTGTTGGCTTCCGCTGGTTTGTCGAGCGCGAGGCGGGCGAGCTCGACCTGCGCGGCTGGGTCCGCAACACCGAAGATGGCGACGTGGAAGTGGTCGCCGCCGGCGATCCCGGCGATCTCCACGAACTGCGCTTGAGCCTCAAGCGCGGCCCGCGCGGCAGCCGCGTCGATCGCGTCATTGAACACACCCTCGACGAAAGCGAAGCCGAGAACCTCTCGTCGTTCCGCATCGATGGCGCGTGGTGAAGCATGCATCAGTTCCCAACCTCCGCCGCAGGTCAAAAACTCCACTTCGAGCAGAGCAGCCCGCGCCTCACTGCGTTAAACTGACACCTGAAACCTGACATCTGAAAACCTGCGACCGAGGAGCAAACGACTGTCATGCCTGAAACGACCAAGCCCGTCAATGTAGAGGAACTCAAGAAACTGGTCCGCACCGTACCCGATTTTCCCAAGCCGGGGATTCTCTTTTACGACATCACGACGCTGCTCAAGGACAAGACGGGCTTTGCGCAGCTCATCGACGCCCTGGCCTCGCACTATATCGAGCGCAAGGTCGATCTTGTGCTGGGTATCGAGGCGCGCGGTTTCATCTTTGGCCCGGCTCTGGCCTATCGTCTCAACGCCGGCTTCGTTCCCGTCCGCAAACCGAAGAAACTGCCCGCGCCCGTGACCCGCGTCTCCTACGATCTGGAGTACGGAACCGACACGCTGGAGATCCACAAGGACGCTATCGCGCCGGGCCAGAATGTTGTTCTGGTCGACGATCTGCTCGCCACCGGCGGCACCATGGAAGCGACCGTCAAGCTCGTCAAGCAGTTGGGCGGCGTGATCTCCGGCCTCGGCTTTGCCGTCGAGCTCGATTTTCTCAAGGGCCGCGACCGCTTCAAGGAGTACGACGTCTTCAGCCTTCTGCACTACGACGAATAGACGCGCAAGGAAAGCGGAACCTACGCCGCCAGTCAACTGCCCGCGCCTTGGGATGTGGATCTGTCAAGACACGTGCTTCCGAGTTCTCTTTCAAGACCTGGGAAGCACGAAGCTATACCACAAACATGCGCACAGCCCGCCACTACGCCTCGTCCCTCGCCTCGCTCGCATCCTCTGCCTCACCAGCGCCCGCCGCGGTCTCCGGCTGAAACGTCAGCGCATCGGCAAATCGGTAGCCCACGTAAACGTCCGTCAGCAGGTACACGGGATGCGCGGGATCGTCCTCGATCTTCTTGCGCAGTTGGCGCACAAAGGTGCGCAGATACTCTACCTCTTCGCGACTCTCCGCGCCCCAGACGGCAGTGAGCAATTTGGCATAGGTCACCACACGCCCTGCGCGGCTCATCAGGCAATACAGGATGTCGAACTCCTTGCGCGTCAGCTTCACCGCCTCGCCGCGCCTGGTCACGACGCGCTTCACGGGATCGAGGCGAATCTCGCCAATCTCGATCGGCGCGTCTTCAGGCCGAGCAGGCGCGCGCACGCGCCGCACCGCGCTGCGAATGCGCGCAATCAACTCCCGCGTGCTGAAGGGCTTCGTCACGTAGTCGTCGGCGCCCAGTTCGAGCGCCTGCACCTTGTCCTCTTCGTCGTCGCGCACCGTCAGCATCAGCACCGGCAGACGCGGCGCAAATCCGCGAATGCGCTTGAGCGTCTCAATTCCGCCAATGCCCGGCATGTTGATGTCAAGCAGGACTGCGTCGTAACTGCCGCTGCGCAGCGCCAGCAGCGCCTCTTCGCCGCGCGAGGCTTCGGCAACCTGGAACCCTAGCTCCATCAACGGCGGCCGCAGCGCCCTGCGGATCGCCGGCTCATCATCCACCACCAGAATGCGAATCACTGGCTGCATCGTTACTCCCCCCCTGTTTTATTCGTTCGTCCTCACTGCTCCGCTGTCTCTCCAGCGGAATCGCCGCAAAGAACGCCGTGCCTTCCTGCTCGTCGCTCGTAACCCAAACGTAGCCACCGTGAACCTGCGCCGCGCGCTTGGCCACGGAGAGCCCGATACCCGTTCCAGGCGCGCGGTTCGCATAACTCGAAGAGCGATAGTAACGGTCAAAGATGCGCTCGCGGTCGGCCATGGGAATCACAGGCCCGTAGCTATGCACGGAGAAGATTGCCTCTGCCTTGGCGCGCACAACCCGAATGGTGATGGTGCTGCCAAAGTTCGAATACTTGCACGCGTTGTCGATATATTGAGTCAGCAGCATCGCGATCAACTGCCGGTCGCAGATCAGCGCCAGGTCTTCGTCTTCGATCTCGATCGCCACCTTCATGCTGGCCAGCCGGTCTTTGAGGCTGCCGACTACTTCTTCAACCAGAGTTCCCGCGCTCACGCGATCCGTGTGGATGGCGACATCGTCCGCATCGAGGCGCGCAGTGGTGAGCAGGCGCGTGGTCAGATCGCTCAATAGGCTCGTCTGCTCGTCGATCAGCGAAACCAGTTCGGCCTGACCCGGCGATAAGCGGCCCATCTCGGTCAGCCCCGTCGAAGCCGCGCGAATTGCCGTCAGCGGAGTCTTGTAGGCGTGCGCCAGGCTGTCTAGCACCGTGGCGCGCAACTGTTCGGTGCGGCGCTCGGTCTCGATGTGGCTCTCGTTGGCGTAAGCGCGATAGCGATCGAAGGTGATGGCGATGAGCGAAGCAATTGCGTTGTTGATCAGCGGGTTGCTGTCGCCGCGCACCACCAGGCTGCCTACCGGCGCCGCTCCCAGACGCACCACGCGCCGCCCGATGCCGCTCTCGCGGTCGTCATCCGAGGTTTCGAAATAGTATACGTTCTGTGCCATCTCCTGCGGATCGACCTTCCAATAGCCGGCCTGGTACACCTTGTGCAAATCGGCGTCGAAGACCGCGACCGCTTCCAGACCAAAGATCTCATGCACCAGCTCGGCTAATTGTTGTCCCGGCTCCATGTACAGATTCATCTGCAGTGTCTGCCGCGTGAACTCGTAGAGGTCTTCCATCTTGCCGCCGCGCGACTCCACCTCGCGGGCGTGTTCGGTGATCCTGGCCGAAAGTCTGCTCACAAGAAGCGCCACTAGCACGAAGACCGCCAGGGTGATGGCGCTTGCCGGGTCGGCCGTGGGCGTTAACTTCGGCTGCTGCGCCAAAGACCAGCTTTGCGCCACGACCGCCGCGAGTGAAACAATCGCCGCCTGCCAGAAGCCGCACAGCAAGGCTGTGGGAATCACGACCAGAAGATAAAGAAGCGCTGCCACGGGGAGCAGCCAATTGAACCAATGCGCCAGCACCGCCAGCAGCGTCACGCTCAACGCACCCAGAGCCGTCTCAAGCGAAAACAACAGGACTTGCATGGCCGAGCCGCGCGAGCGCCATGGCCCGAACACCGAACGTGCAAGATAGCTCTGAGTCAATCCAGCACCCGCCTTCAGTCCTTGAATGTCTTGCGGCGGCCTGAGCCACGCAGATACAAAGAAGTTGCAAAGCGCCGCGCCTGCACGTCACTCTTCAGTTTCTGCAAATCGCTGCCGTCACAGCACGGAATTGTCTTCGAGTTCCCAGCCCTACGCCCGAGGGGAGATAGTTCAGTCTAGCAGGTTCTTCATGAGTCATTGAGAGTCGAGTATCCTCGCGGCGCACGTCAGGAAAATTAGGAAAGGGAGAGAAGGAGGCTTTGCGTTTCTGTCTGACAGTTGTATAAGCAGCCAGATAGGGGGTGTAGCGTGGGAAAAGAAACCGTCCAGCAACTCGTGCAGAGGGTGACGGAACTCAAGGCGCAATTAGCCGCGGTGGGCGACATGCGGCCAGGGTCTTTGACTCATCTTCTACACCATTATTTTGGAAGTGATTCTTTATCAGTATGTTGTGGCTTCAAAATGGCCTAGTGACACGCTTTCTGTCCATCCGCACCGAACTGAAGATGGGTTCAGCATAAGCGCAGCACCGGTGGCAGGGCGACGCCGGAGGCTTGAAAAACCTTGCCCGCTACGCCGGAACTCTGGCCGCGAAAGACATACCCCTAGCCGCTGATCGCAACTTACATCTCAACAAGGTTATCCAGATCGCTGATGACGTCAGCCCGTTCCAGCTTCCACTGCTTGCGCGCCAAACGATCTTCGAGTTCCTTGCGCAATAGCAGCGCCAGAAACGAGCAAAACACATGCCCGCGTATCGTCTCGCCGCACTTGTGATAAATCGGCCGCGCATCGAGCAGCGACTTCATCGACCGGAGGACATCTTCCACCATCCACAGTTGCTTGTACTTCAGCACCAACTCCGCCGCCGGCAGATCCATGTTGGTCGTCAACACCCGCTTGCCGTCGTAGCGCGCTTTCTCCTGGATCTTCTCCTCGTCCACAGCGAATTGCTTGCCGGCGCGCAGGTATTTACGATACCCCTTGTTGCCCACCAGTGACTTATCGCCCTGGCGCAACGCATTGCGTAACGCAGCCACCACCGCCTCGCGATCGTGGTGGTCCTTGGCGGCTTGATCCTCGTTCACGCACACCACATACCGGCGCACCCTCGACCCAGACTTCTTTCACCTTCAGCGGCGAGGGATCGTACCGCTTGTCGCTTTTCGCGTGCACCTCGGCATAGCGGCCGGCGCGCGCCACCACCGCCTAGGCTTCCGTAGAAATGCGCATGCGCACGCCGAGGATGTAACTCCACTTGCGTCGCTCTACTTCCGCCAGGGTTTCGGCTCAATGTAGGAATCGAGCAAATACGTGTTTGTCTGCTGCGTTGAATGTTCGAGATTAGGGAGGTGCTTCGCCCGATAGATTTCAATGATGTCCTGGAATTTTGCGTCGACTTTCGCGCGTCCGGCTGCAGAATTCGTGAGAACAACTTTGTGCTGCAGCGCGGTTCGAACTGATGCTTCGGTGGGGTATTCGGCTCCGTCGAAATAGTACGATTTGTACTTCTGCTTGCCGTCAATTTTGCCGGCGGCAAAGCGCGCTTCCCAGGCGAAACCGTTCGCTCTCGGGACTTTACGAATGTTACCCTGTTGATATCATGCTCTGGTCTTCTTCATCCCGTGCCTGCTTCCCTCTCCCCGGAATATCGACATTTTATTCCAATGGGTTAATATGGGTTGAAGAAAACCGAACACCGATGTAAGTCGTTCATTCTAAAAGTGGCCCCGTAGCTCAGGTGGATAGAGCAGCAGTTTCCTAAACTGCGTGTCGGAAGTTCGAATCTTCCCGGGGTCACCATATTTCACTCAAATTCACAGTTTTCGCCGATGCACAAAGAGCCTCTCCGATTCCTCGTCAGGCCGAGGCATTTTAAGTGGTGCGAGCTGGAAGACCAGAAGACCTTCGATCAAACTTTGTACGAGCGGCACCACACCTTGCAGGCAGCAAAAGCCCGGTATGCCCGGCACCGTCAATTGCTCGTTGAGCGCGGATTTATCCATTCGGACATAAATCCGACTTGGTGAATTCCGGCCCTGGACGGTTTGCCTCATCGCTTGTGGAGAGTATGGTTCACAGATCCTTTGAGGAATTGACCCTCCGGCGAAGAAAGCGTCCACCTCGCCCTTCACCCACCCGCATGCCTGCCCAGCAGCGCCAAGGCAAGAAGCATTTTGACTTCGCGCGCGATTCCATCTATAAGTATTCATGTCATGGAAACTGATTCCATGACGTCGTTGCGGCAACTCCGTGTTGCTGCGTCACACACCACTGCAATCGCCAGGATGTTCGGGAAGGCGGTGAAAGTCCGCCACTGCCCCGCAACTGTGAGCGCGCCTGCCTCGTTTTCCGCCGCTTTTTGAGCGTCGGTACGAGGGAGGAAATCAGCCAGGGTCATCCGCTCATCGCGGATTTGCCCCTTTCAGCCACTGGAACTGGACCACCCGGTCCGGCTTCGGGAAGGCGGCCAGCGCAAGTCAGGAGACCGGTCCTTGGTCGTACGCCATTGCTTTCACGTTCCGAGGGGAACGAAGGAGCTATCATGCCGACTCTCGATTTCTTGCGCATTGTTTTACTGCGTCTCCTCCGCCGCGCCGCCGCAACCATCATCCTCTTACTTTTCGCCTCCGCCAGCCACGCTGCGTCCATCCGCGGCGTCGTCACAGATGGCACGGGCGCCAAGGTGAGCGGCGCCATTGTTTCGCTTGTCAGCAACGGAGCCGTCGTCGCTTCGGCGGTCTCAGCTTCCGATGGCAGCTTCGAACTCAGTACGGGAGTTGCCGGCCGATTCTTTCTTGTCGTCTCGGCCGGGAGCTTCCGTCAGTTACAGACAACCGGTTTCTACGCCGGCGCCTTCGATTCCGTCGAGCGCAATCTTGTGCTGGAGCCGGCCTGGGTGCGTCAGTCCATCGTCGTCGCGGCCACCGGCGTACCCACGCCGCAGCCTGAAACCAGCGCCGCCACAACGGTGCTCTCACCGCTCGATCTCGGGCTGCGCACGGATCTGGTGAGTGCCCTGCGCCTCATGCCCGGAGCTCAGGTAGTCCAGGAAGGCCAGATGGGCGCGCAAACCTCGCTCTTTGTCCGCGGTGGCGCCTCCGACGACAATGAGGTTCTTTTCGACGGCGTCAACGCCGGCGACCTTGGCAGCCAGTTCGATTTCGGACCGCTTTCAACCACCGCTGTCGAAAGCGCCGAGGTCTATCGCGGCCCCGATTCCAGTCTCTATGGCGCGGGCGCCGATTCGAGTGTCGTCAGCCTCACCACGCCGCGTGGGACCACAAGTTTCCCTTCTCTGCTCTTTGAGGGAGACGCAGGCAGTCTTTTCACCTCACGCGAGCAGTTCGAGGCCGCCGGCACCCGCCGCAAGCTTGACTACCTCGGCGCCTTCAGTTGGCTCCAGACCGCCAACGATCTGCCCAACGACGAGTACCACGTAGCCACAACCGCTGCCAATCTCGGATGGGCGCTCAGCAGCAGCACACAGATTCGCGCCACACTGCACTACGGCGTCAGCGCCACCGGCGTTCCCAACGCCTGGGACTTCTACCACGTCGCCGATAACTCCACCGAAAAAGATCAGAACATCTACTTCTCAGGGGCGCTCAACAACCAGATGACGCCCGGCATCCACAACGCGATCCGCTATGGTCTCACGCGCAAACGCGAACAAGTAACCCTGTGGAAGCTCTCCGGAAACTACCAAAACGACGTCCCCTACTGCTACGGTCCAGGCACGCTCGGCAACACGGTCACTATCACTGGAGCCAACGGCTACTCCGCCACGGGCCAGGCTGTGCTCGACTGCTCGCTGTTCGCAGCGCAGTATGTCTCGAATCGCGACCAGATCGGCTATCAGGGCGACATCTCGTTCACGCAACACATCGGAGCACTGGCCGGCTATCAATACGAAGACGAACGCGGCGCAGAACCCGGCAGCACCTACTATTCGCCCGTCGAACGCATCAATTCCTACATTCCGCTCGCTCTGCATGGCGATTTCAAAAATCGCTTCTTCTATACACTCGGCGGCAGCCTGGAGCATTACTCGCTCTTCGGTTTTCAGACCTCGCCCCGCGCCGGCCTCAACTACTACATCCTGCGTCCGCGCACGGGTGTCTTCAGCGGCACGCGCATTCTCTTCAACTTTGGAGAAGCGATCCGCGAGCCAAAGCTCACCGATCAGGACGATTCTCTTTACACCTTCCTCGTCAAGAACGGAGCGCAATCCACCATCCAGACGCTGAACATCAGCCCTCTCGCTGCACCCACCATGCGCACTTATGAGGGCGGCTTCGAACAGGCATTCCTGAGCCAGCACATCACCTTCCGCACCAGCTACTTTCACAATGAGTTTGGCAAAGAGATCGAGTACGTCGGCCTCGATCTGATTCCCCAACTGCTGCCCAATCTCACGCCGGCTCAACAAAAGCAGCTCGAACAGATTCTGCAAGCGAACTTCGCCTACGAGCTGACCATCAACTCCGAGGCTTTTCGCGCCCAGGGAATCGAAGCATCTGTCGAAGGCGGAATCGGTCCCAACATCTTTCTTCGCGGCGGCTACACCTACCTCGACGCCGTCGTGCAACGCTCCTTCACCAACGACGATCAGGCATTGCTCGGTCCCATCCCGACCTTCGAGGGCATTCCCGTCGGTCCGTATTCGCCACTCGAAGGCGCTCGTCCGTTCCGCCGCGCCCCGCACACCGGCTACTTTACAGCCACCTACGCGGGCAAACGCATCACCGGCGTCTTCACCTCGGCCTTCGCCAGCCGCTCAGACGACTCGACCTATCTCGCAGGCGAGGACGCGACCGGCGGCAACAGCCTTTTGCTGCCCAATCGTAATCTCGATTTCGGCTACGCCAAGCTCGACCTCGGAGGGAGCTTCCAGTTGAGGTCCTGGGTGGATATCTATGCGCAGGCAGAGAACCTGACCAACAATCAGCACATTGCGCCCATTGGCTATCCCAGTCTTCCCTTCACCCTGCGCACAGGCCTTCGTCTGCGCTGGGGTCCCGGAAGCCGCCACTGACCCAGTTTGAATGCCAGGATTCAGAGGGGCGGGGTTCAGAAACCAGCAAGGTCGGAAGCGGTCAGTTGCCAGCTCGATTGATACGCGCTGAGGGTTGACACCGTTTTTCCGCCTCTCTTTTCCACAAGAACGATACGGCAAAACCCTGATTCGCACGGAAAATCGCTGCCGCTTCCCGTTTTCCCCTTGGAATCACAGGTCCTACTGTCCTAGAATAGCCTCTCCCCAACATGAGTGTTCCCCTGAGTTGTTTGTTCAGGGGGCTTTTAGTTCGCACCTTTGCGAGGTAAAAGCGAAGAGAGATGCCGATGCTGGTAGATGCGGAAATTGCAGAGTTGGACATTGAAGAAGACCCCTCCAAAGCCCTTGCATCGACCTGCCGCCATACGCGCGCATTGAACGGGCGCCTGGATTCGCGTGGGGCCATGCAAGCAGAGCTTTGGCGTCGTCCAGCAAATGATCCGTTCTTCCCGCCGTCTCGGAACAGAAATACGCAGGCCCGTCGCGGCGCGCATCTCAAGCCCTGCATTCATGCCCTCGTAGATTGTTTTTTATGCCATATTTATCGAAACCCTGTACGTTGGCAACAGCGAGACACCGCAACATGCCGGCCCAAAGCAGCACCCGTGGCATTGCTCACCGGCACGAACTGTGATGATCGCCGAATAACACTTGGCGCGCCAGCCCTGGTGCCGCAGCATCGCGCGGGCAGCACAGCCTTACCGTTACCTAGCTTTTTGTCAAACGCTAACCACCACTTTGGAGGACAGTTATGACATTCCGCCAGATGCGCATATGCGCCATCGCTTGCGCCGTGCTTTTCGCTGGGCATCTTATGCTCGCGCAACAAACCCTCGGATCGCTGAACGGCACGGTCACTGATACCTCGGGCGCAGTGATTCCCGACGCTACCGTCACGGCCACCAACACCGCAATCAACGTCACCAGAACCACCACGACACAAAAGACCGGCTTCTATCAGATCTTCAATTTGCCGGTCGGAACCTATGTTATTGCCGTGAGCCACAACGGCTTCCAGACCATGTCTCTCAAAGGCATCTTTGTCCGCGAGGCGCAGGCTACCACGGTCAATGCAGCGTTGAAGATCGGCGAACGCACCGAAACCGTCCAAGTGGTTGCCAACCCAATGATCGACGCCACCGATGCCACGGTCGGCTCGACGATGGACAGCCAGCAGATAGCCGCTACGCCTTTGGCCACCGGCAGCTTTACCCAGCTTGCCGTCCTTACGCAGGGCGCCAGCGCGGAGTTGCTCAGCGGGCTGAACACCAACTCCGGCCTCGGCAACCAGAACATTGACGCCAACGGCCAGCGATCCACATCAAACACCATGCAAGTGAACGGCGTCGATGTTTCCAACATCTTCAACGGCATGACCTCCAGCGGTCTGACCTCGCAGCGATACAACTTTAATATCGGCGAGGGTTCGACCATCGGCGGCGCCTCGAACGAGGGCGTGTCGGTCTATGGCTCGATCGGCAACAGCCTGCCTTCTCCTCCGCCCGATACCGTCACCGAACTCCGCGTCAACACTTCGATGTACGACGCACAGCAGGGCGCCACCGCCGGCGCGCAGATCGACGTCAACACCCAGTCCGGCACCAACAACTTTTACGGACAAGCCTACGGCAACTTTGCCGACAATGCCTGGAACGCCGATCCCTATTTCTTCAATCAGGCGTACCAACTCGCGCAGCAAGGCGTCGGCGCTTTCCCGCAATCCCTGCAGAATCCTTATCTCAACCGCTGGACCACTGGCGCAACCCTGGGCGGGCCCATCAAGAAAAACAAGATCTTCTTCTTCGGCTCATACCAGTACATGTCCTCGACCGACCAATCCACCGGCCTCTCTCAGATGACCGTGCCCTCCGGCCTCACGAACGATCGCTCCGCCGCAGGCCTTGATGCGGCCGCTCAGAGTTGGAGCGCATCCGGCAAAGCCTTCTCCGGCGCCATTGATCCCATTGCAATGGCCCTGATGAACGCCAAACTGCCCGACGGGAGCTACCTGATCCCCTCCGCGGAAAGCGCCAATCCCTACGCGTTCGGCGTTCCCAACGTCACGCTCATTGGCAACTCCGTCATGACCGCCGCACAGGCAAACGCAAACGTCGACTGGCAGATCAACAGCAAAGACCGTCTCTCCACCAAGTACTACTACCAGAACGATCCGGTTACGCTGCCCTACGGCTACTCCCAGACCGGCGGATTCCCCGTCACCCAGCGCAACGGCTCGCAGGTCGCGGCCATCGACAACACCATCGCCATCAACTCGCATTTCAACTGGGAACAGCGCCTGGGCTTCTTCCGCCAGTCCGGCTACGGCAGCTACCAACAGACACTTACCAATCCCGGCGGCCCGTCAAACTTTGGCATCAACGGGTCAACCACGATTCCCTCAACCGCCGGCAGTGGTCCGTTCTTCAATGGCGGTCTGCCCGGCCTGAATCTGCAAGGCTTCCCCAGCAGCGAGCTTGACGCTCCGAGTGTGCATTCCGGTCCCTTCAGCGCCTTTGCCAATATGGGCTTTTATCAGAACCGGCTCAATCCCTCCACTAACCTCATCTTCGTCAAGGGAAATCACACCATCTTCGCCGGCGGCGGTTATAGCTACACGCAGTTGAATATCGAAAACAACCGCGGTGGAATCGAACAACTCAAGACCTCCAGCTTTACCAACTTCCTCGAAGGAAAGATACACGGTTCGGACGTCCTCGAAACCATTGATCCCACGACCGGCAAGAATAATGCCAATCGTTACTACCGCACCAACGAGATCGATAGCTATGTGCAGGACAAATGGCAGATGAAGTCCAATCTCACCCTCACTCTGGGCGTGCGCTACGACTACCACGGCGGCATGACTGAGAAGTACGGTGACATGTTCAACTTTGATCCCTCGCTCTACAGCGTGACAAGTTCGACTGGCGGAGCCACACCGGGCGCAACATGGACCGTGAAAAACGCCGGTTTTATCATCGCCGGCAATAACAAGCAGCACCCCACCCCAGGCGTCAGCCCCTCCACACTAACCGGCCGCCAGTGGGGCATCTCGCCGCGCCTCGGCTTCGCCTGGTCGCCGTTTCGCAGCCACAGCAACCTGGTTGTGCGTGGCGCCGGCGGCATGTACTACGATCGTGGCGAGTATCTCGTCTATCTCTCGCAGCCTGCTGGCTCCAGCTACGGAGGCCCGTTCGGCGTCACCGAGTCCGCGCCTTTAGCGACCTACGTTACCGGTCAGGGCAAAACGCTTGAAGATCCCATCGGAGCAGCCTTCAGCCCCTCCGGCAGTCCTGCTTATGTCGCCCCCAGCGCCGACCCCTCCACCATCAACGTCGCTCTCCAGGGCGTACTGAACGCATTGACCGGCTACCCCAGTCCGACAAGTTCGTATTACCAGTACGGGGCCAACTGCGGCGGCGTTCAAAATCAGGAAGGCTATTTCCTTTGCCCCTCGACGCTCAACTTCGGCTCCTACGCCAGAAACAACACATTGCCTTACACCATCAACTACTCCCTCGACATTCAGTGGCAGCCCACGAACGACATCGCTCTCGACATCGGCTACGTAGGCAATCGCGGCCGCCACGCAGTCGTGCCGGTTCCCTTTAATGCGCCGGGTATCGCCACTTCCACCAATCCCATCTGGGGACAGACCGCAACCTATGGACTCGAGGTTCTCAACCAGAACTCGATGAGCGACGGCTACGATTACGATCCCATCGCCAGCGAACCCTGGAATACTGCGGATGGCGGCAACACCGACTTCCGCGCGCCGTTTATCGGCTTCAGCCCAAGCGCCTCGTCTTACCAGACGGCCGGCGTCTCGGCATATGACGGTCTCCAAGTCCACCTCGACAAACGCTTCTCGCACAACTACCTGCTCGGCGCAAGCTACACCTGGAGCCATGCCCTCGACGAGCAGAGCGATCTGGGATTGTTCTTCACCGGCGGCAATCCTAAGAACCTTCGCAACTCCTATGCATCCTCCGACTTCGACCGCACGCACGTCTTCTCCGCCTACTTTCAGGTATCGGTTCCCAATATGGCCAGGGAACACTCGCTCGCCAGCCAGTTCGTCAATGACTGGAACCTGAATGGCACCGCGATCCTGCAAAGCGGCGAACCCTATTCTCTCTATGAGTTCTATGGCGCCGTCGGCAGCATCATGTTCGGCAACAATCCCACGCTTATGAACCCCATCATCGGCATCAAGGATCCCTCCCATCCCAAGAAAGCCATGACGGGCAACTTAGGCAACGTACGCGGTCCCGGTGGCAGTTGGTATCCCGCCATCGATCCCTCCCAGCTCGCCATCAACTACCTGAAGCCGGGCACCGATGGCATTCCGGTCTCATCCGGCAGCGATCCACAGGATATCTACGAGACCGACTTCGCTCCTCCGCAGCGCAATATCTTCCG
>JAJYFA010000109.1 GCA_021790995.1 Acidobacteriota bacterium | reverse complement strand
GGTGAGGAAGACGCGCTCGTTGCCGGTGGAGCGGACTTTCTCAACGCCGTGGCTCATGTCCCACGGCGCCACAAACTGGCCCTTCTTGATGTTCACGGCGCGCCCGGTGCGGCCTGCAGCTACCAGCAGGTCGGTCTGGCGGCAGAGGAACGCGGGAACCTGCAGCACATCGACAGCCTCGGCGGCAACCGCGCAGTGCGTGGGCTCGTGCACGTCGGTGAGCACCGGAAGCCCGGTTTCCCTGGCGATGCGGCCCAGAATGCGCGTGCCCTCATGCAGGCCGGGACCGCGAAAGCTCTTCACGCTGGTGCGGTTGGCCTTGTCGTAGCTGGCTTTGAAGATGTAGGGAATGCCGAGATCGGCCGCGATGCGCTGAATTGCCTCCGCCATGCGAAAAGCATGCGCCTCGGACTCGATGACGCACGGCCCTGCGATGAGGAATAACCGGCCCGCGCCCACCTCGACCGGCCCGACTTCGAACGAAGCACTCACGAGGCTGATTCTATCGCGGCCGATGGCCGCTGGTCAGTGAGAGGCTGGCATCCTGGCACGCGTGCCCCCCTTCGCCGCGAAACCAAAAAAACGACACGCGACCTGCGGATTCCAATCAACGGAACCAGCGGTTATCCCATGTGTGTCCGCGACCACTCCCATAGCGCGCGGTCGAGCGTGCGCAGCGGCGTGGGCGCAGGCAGATTGCTCTGCGGACTCACAATATTGCTCTCGGCCAGGCGCTTGCAAAAGTCCAGATACTCCTCGTAAAAGCGCACGTCGTGCCGCGCGTGTCCCAGCGCCTCCAGTGCGCGATAGTCGAGCACCGTGTAGCGCTCGGGATAAATCGCGGCCAGAATCGCTGTCGCGACGGGAAGATCCACGCCGTGCAGCTCGGTCAAAGCCTTCACGGCTGTCTCCGTGGTCGCATCGGGCGAGGAGGCTACGGCCAGCGCGCGCCGGATCTTCTCGTTGCTGTTGCCGATCAAATACTGCACCAGCCGCTCCGACTTCCAGCGCACGATCGCCTCAAGATTGGCCAGTGTGTAATCGCCATTGCGGATCGCTTCGCCGGCCTCAAAGGCTGCTTTTTCAAGCTCGTGCTCCTTTTCGCCGATTGTCCGCCAATATTCCTCTGCCAACTGCTGCAGCTCTGCTTCCGTAGGCTGAAGCTGAAAGTAGGCAACCATTTGCTCTTCCTTCCTCTCTGTTGCTACTCAAAAACCTAGTCACAATAGGCCCAGCGCTGATTCTTTGTCAATAACCCGGAGTGGGAATTTTTCACGACTCGGTATTGGACTGGTTGGACAAGGTTTATCCAGCGGCCATTTCGTGCAATGGCCAAGGGGTTGATGATCAGTCTTCGCTCTTTGAAGCATCGGCCAAATGCCCCAAAGTTAGTAGACGAAAGAAGCGGGTCGTGCGCTTGAATGAACCGGCTCAGAGAGATGAATCCTCCGTGAAAAATGCGGTTGGGGTGCGGCGAGGCGCGCTGGAAATGGATGGATGGCTACCTCGCGGCCCATGCCGAAGCGGGACATCTCACACTGGTCACGCTCGACCGGGCGATTGCCGCGAAGGTAAATGGCGCAGTGCTTCGGGGGTAAGATCTCTTGCCGCCGTTGTCTTGTCCCTGCCTCAAGCTCTGGCCGGGCTGTTTCCTCGAAGCAGCTTGGCCGCATCTTTTGCGAAATAGGTCACGATGAAGTCCGCGCCTGCGCGGCGCATGCCGAGAAGCGACTCGAGTATGGCGCGGTTCTGGTCGAGCCAGCCTTTTTGAAAGGCGGCGTGCAGCATCGAGTACTCGCCCGAAACCTGGTAGGCGCCGATGGGCACGTCGACGCGCTCACGCGCCGCTCGCACCACGTCGAGGTAGGGCATAGCGGGCTTCATCAGGATCATGTCCGCGCCCTCTTCGAGGTCGAGGTCGATCTCGCGCATCGCCTCGCGGAGATTCGCCCCGTCCATCTGGTAGCTGCGCCTGTCGCCGAACTGCGGCGCGGAGTCGGCGGCCTCGCGGAACGGCCCGTAAAACGCAGAGGCGAACTTTGACGCATAGCTGAGGATAGGCGTCTGTGCGCATCCCGCGGCATCGAGCGCCTTGCGGATCGCGGCTACGCGGCCGTCCATCATGTCGCTGGGAGCGACCACATCGGCGCCGGCGCGGGCCTGGCTCACCGCTGTGCGCGCCAGCAACTCGAGGGTCGGATCATTGTCTACGTCGAATCCGTCGCCCGATTTCACCACCACGCCGCAGTGCCCATGGCTCGTGTACTCGCACAGGCACACATCGGCGATTAGAACCAGCTTTTTCGCCGCCGCCGATGCCTTGAGCGCGCGCAATGCCTGCTGCACGATGCCGTGATCCTCCCAGGCGCCGGTGCCCACTTCATCCTTCGTCTCGGGCAGCCCGAAGAGCAGCAAGCCGCCGATGCCGAGCTGTGCGGCCTCCTCAGCCTCGCTTACCGCCTCGTCCACCGAGAGGTTGCAGACGCCGGGCATGGAGCTGACAGGCGTGCGCACGCCCTTGCCGGGGCAAATAAAGAGGGGATAGATCAGGTCACCAGGCTCAAGCACCGTCTCGCGCACCAATGCGCGCAACGCCTCACTGCGCCGCATCCGGCGCATCCGCTGGATAGGGAAACTCATGGTTCGATTGTAAGGCAGGTATCAGGTGTCAGGTATCAGGGAATAGGGAAGGGAATAGAGAATAGGGAATAGAAGGTATCCTTCCCTGGCTCGCGACTCATGCCGGTCCAGGTCCACTGCCCACTGCCCCCTGATCCCTGTTCCTTGCTTCTTACAGGTTGTCGTACAACGCCGAATTCCTGCCGCCGAGCAGAATGATCAGCGTGGCAATGCCGAGCGCCGTGCCGAACGGGATCTTGGGCAGGCAGATGACCGCGGCAATGATGGCCATGATGCGCCCCCACTGCGTACGTTCCAGCAGGCCCCATCCGGCGATGGCGCACACAACAGCGCGCAGCGATAGCATCAGCCATGTGAAGTGAATCAGCGCCGGTCCGAGCCAGCCAGGGAACATCGGGCGATCAGGCCCCCAGGGTCCGAAGCCGCCAGCGAAGAATGCGTGCAGAAAGTTGATTGCCACGAATCCGAACAGGATCGAAAGACCTGCCCAAACCAGCCAAAGGATGCCAAGCACGCGCACTTTGCCGCCGTATCTCTCCAGCTCGTAGGCAAAGCCGGGCGCCTGCGCTGCGGGCGGTATCAACGGCGCAACCCCACGGCCGCACCTGGAGCAGAACGCCTGCCCTGCTTCGAGTTCCTGCCCGCATCCGCTGCAAAACATATCCGCTCCCCGATCGAGATAAGAATACGCAGAGGCGCTGTCTTTGGTTCCGTGCTTCAAGAATGAAACACGCAGAGCTCGCGGTGCTAGCTCTGCGGGGAAAGCCGGGAAAGATCAATGCGGTACACATGCTGCGAAGCCGTGAGGACCAGCAGTTGCTTGCTCTCGGGAACAAAACGCGCGGCGATCACGGCCTGATCCAGCAGGTAGTGCGCCAGCCGTTTGCCGTGCGCGGTGTCGTAGATGTTCAGTTCCTGAATCCGGTTGGTCGCAGCGACCATGCCCATGGTGTCGTCCGCGGCCAGGGCGCGCCCGAAGAAAGCCAAAAGGCGCGCACCGTTGGAGACGCGATAGACGGCCGTATCGTTGTTGTTGCCGTAAACCGCGACCATACTTCCGAACAGCGCCGCGGTGCGATCGTCGCTGCGTCGATTCTGCACCGGAAGCTGGGGAGAGAACAGGATCTGCTCGTCCTTGCCGGTTCGATTGGAGACAACTTCAACGATCATTCCCAGCGGGTTAATTAGCTGGAAAGGCAGGTCGGAGGTGTGAATCAACTTGCCGCTTCCGGTCCAGCTTTGGCGGCCGATGACAAAGAGAGTTTTGTCACCATCGGCAGGAATCATCTGCGGAACCCAGCCTAAAAAGGTTCGAGACCATAAATTTTCTTCGGTCTGCGCATCGAGAGCCTCCACCTTGACATCGTAATCGAGGTTTTGCTGAACGGTAAGGGGCTCAAATCGGATTCGCACGCTGCCCAACTGCAGAGGATTATCGTGCGGGGACAGACCGAGAACATACTTATGCGTGAGCTTATCAATGTTGGGATCGCTGGCCGGAACAATCTCGTGGGAAACGAGTGCGGCCTGCAACTTGCCGGTATTGTCGACGATGGCAGCCTGGAACGGCGGGGTTAGGCTCATTCGCTTGCCGGTGGAAAGATCCCATTCGGCCCCGCGCGCGCGATTGGAGATCGCCAGGTAGCGGCCATTCAGGCTAAAGGCGCTGGCTTCGACCGAAGTGAGCGGATTCACCGGCAGAGCAATGCTCTGCAACGTTCCGTGCAACGCTCCAACTGCAACTCCCCCGGTAGGAAGCTCGGCAGCCAACTCGTTTTCGCGCAGGTCGAGCGACTCATCGCGAAATTCCCCGTCGAGCTTTGCAGTGGACGGATTCAAAAGCCCGGCGGCAGCGTCGGCCAGTGGCCCGAAAAGCAGGTGATTGTTTCCTGCCACGCTAGCCAGCCAGCCCGGAGGCAACTGGAATTTTTTCAGTGTCCGCCCGCCGGGAAACGTCGTATAGCACATTGTGTACGTCTCGTCGGGGCCTCCGGTTTTTACGGTCCAGTCGCAGGTGGAGACCATCTTGTCGGATCCAACAAAGGCAAAGCGTTGCTGCGCCAGATTCGAAAGCTCTCCGCTCATGCGAACGGTGCGGTGATTGCTCAGATCGTAAGCCATGGCCGAGACGCCCGATGTGGCGACGAAGTAGCGCCCATCGCGCGACCAGTGCATCAGCGCCTGAAAACTGTTCGTCATGTGGACGTTGTCGTTGCCGATCAAGGCATTTTTGTCAAAGAAGTGCAGATTCTGATAGAGCATTGCGCCGCTTTGAATGTCGGCGAGTTTCAGCCAGACGGAGTTATCGAAAAAGCTGTAAAACTGGCTGATGCAGGCCAGCGCACTGCCGTCGGGCGACAGACTTGTCTGCACGCAGCCCGCATAGTCGACAAAGTCCTGAATATTCAGCGGCTGGCCTGTGGCCAACTGCCATTTCTCGACGTGCAGGTCGTTGTAGTTGAAGACCAGGCTCTGCGAGTCCGGAGCAAACTGCGCCATCTCCGCTCCGAGCGCGTCAATGGAAAAACGCAATTGCAGCGGCGAGGCAGAGAGCACGTGAATCTGATAGCCATCCTGCGCGAGAACATATTTTCCGTCCGGACTGATCGCCACGTTTTCCAGCGCCGGTTCGATGGGCTGCGCGAGAGCAACGGAGTTGAGTCCCGGTGTTGCGGGAACGATGGGATTGATGCGCTGCTGCTGGATGGCCTGCTGAAAGGGCTTGAAACCTGGGCTATATGAAGGGCGAACACTGCGGCAGCCTTCGGGAAGCGACCGAACCAGCTTATCGGCCATGCGCACGCGCACGCTGACGAGAGGCGTCAGATCGAAAGCGTCCGTGAAGAGATTGCCGGTGTAGCCGCCGTTGTCGTTCACGCGATCAAGGAAGGTAGCGAAGGCCTGCGGATCGTAGTGGGCCTTGATCATGGCGTAAATTCCCACGCGGTCGGCAAGCAGTTCGTCATCTTCCTGCTCGCCGGGAGTCAGGAACGAGTACGAATCGGGCGGCAGGTTCAACATGCGCTCGAACTTGTCGTACACGTCGGCGCGGTCGCCGAGCGTCTTGACATGCATGACCCTCTTCATGCGGCGCGTAACGGCGGAGGCTGAGTGGTGGATATAAATTCTGCCGATCTCCTGCGCCAGCATCGCGGCCAGTTCGTCTTCGTTGCGCGCATCCATGACCAGCTTGCGGCTGATGTAGACATGCCCGCCGGCCAGCGAGAAGGCCCGCAGATCGGGCGACTCGTAGATGCGGAAGGTGTAGTGAATCGGCGTGGGAGGCAGCTGCTTGAGCAGCTTCTGCCCGATTTCGTTCAGGTAGGCGCTTTCGTTGGCGGGCAGCAGGGTGTAGCGCGGGTCGACCATGTCGGCCTGGGCATCGCCGAGCCACTGCTCTTGCTGATCCGTAAAGATATCGGTCCGTTTTACGCGAAGACGCGGCATCTGCAACGAGCAGACCGGCTCCACAGCGGCGGCAACGTGCGCCAGCATCATCAACAACAAAAGGATTGGAATTCTTCGCTTCATGAGAGACTTCTTCAAGTGAAGGCTATCCTAACTCCAAACGCTGAAATGGAGCAATCGAGGCCACTTCGCGCAGTGTTGGTGGCGGAGCATATTCGCCGATGGGAATTCGCCGCAAGCAGCCGGTATATCAACAAACTGTTCGCGAAACTGTTCGCGGATAGCCGTCCTCAAAACTTCTGGTGAATCACCTGTGCGTACCACAGGACCGGAGCTGCGAGCAGCAGCGCGTCGATGCGGTCGAGCACGCCGCCGTGTCCGGGCAAGAGATCGCCCGAGTCCTTGACCCCAGCCGAGCGCTTGAGTGCGGACTCGGCCAGGTCGCCCACCTGACCGGCCACATTGACCACGACGGCCAGCATGAGCCAGTACCAAAGCTCATCGGGATAGGAGAGAACCGCAGCCGGGCAGGCGCGCTCCATCCAGCTCAGCAGCACCGAACCCCTGGGTGCCTGCAGGATGGTTGCCAGTCCCACAAGGCCAGCGGCGATCAATATGCTCCCGACGACGGAAGCTGCCGCACCCTCCCAGCTTTTGCCGGGGCTCAGCGAGGGCGCCAGCTTGTGGCGGCCCAATGTCCGGCCCACGTAGTAAGCGGAAATGTCTCCGGCCCAGACCACCAGTAGCAAAAACAACAGCACCGAGGAAGAGCCATCGGGAGGCTGGCGCAGGGCCGGCAAGGCAAGCAGCGTGAGGCCGGTATAGAGCAGGCAGAAGATGGAAGCCGAGGCATCGCCAATGACCTCCTGGACGGGCTTGAAGAAGGTGCAATAAACGAGCAGGCCGAGACCAAGCAGTCCGAAGGTGGCCAGCAGGTGCTCGGCGTCAGGCCATACGAAGTGGGTGGCAAACAGTGCCATCAGCGCCACCAGCGTGGCCGCCCGCGGCGGATGGGTGCCACGATGCCGGGTCAGATTGAGATACTCCCAGCCCGCCAGCGCCGCAACCCCGGCCACGGCGACGGAAAACAGCCATTGCCATTGGGGTCCCAGAAAAACCAATACCAGGACCACCGGAATCAGAACGAGTGCTGTGACGACACGTTTCATCCAGGGATGAGAATACACTGCCGGGGCGCAAGAACCTAGCTCGGCGGCGTTTCCGGCTCTGATTCGGTTCGGGCACGCCGCGGTTGCCGATGTGACGTCCAAAGAGCGGCGCACGGCTGCAATCGCTGTTGCGGTTCAATCGCCTCACCCTTGACAATGCTCTTAAAGGAGAAAGCTTCTGTGAACATTGTGCGATACCTGATTGTCCTTCTTGCCCTGGCCGGCGCCGTAGTTTCCGTGCTGGCGTTGCGCGTCCACTACTCGACCGGTGTGGAGCCTTGCGACATCAATGCGCACTGGGACTGCGGGATCGTCAATCACAGTTCGTTCGCCGTAATCAACCACGTGCCGGTGGCCGCCATTGGCATCGCAGGCTATCTGGCGATTGCCGTGCTGGCCTTTGCGCGCCTGCGCTACCTGCTATTTCTTGCCGCTCTCATCGGCCTCGGATTTGCCCTTCGCCTGACCTTCATCGAAGAGTACGCACTGCTGGTCTGGTGTCTCTACTGCGTGATCTCGCAGGTCATTATTGGGCTCATCACGCTGCTCAGTCTGGGGTGGTTCACGACGGAGTATCTGCGCCTCAGGCGGACAGCGCATACGGCGGCAGCTTGACTCTGCCGTGACCGGAGCGGTAGCGCCGATCTCCAGATCTGGAGTTGTGCGGGTCTCCGGACCCGCACTTACACTGGATGATGACAGAATCGCTGGGACAGATCCTTAGCTTACGGCAATCTTGATGCGCTCGGGATTTTCTTCCACTTCGCCGCCGTCTTCGCCGATCGCGCCGTAGCGCCGCTCGCGGCGCTGGAAGTCGGCAATGGCCTCCAGCAGGTGAATTCCGCGAAAATCCGGCCAGAATCGCTCGGTGACAAAGATCTCCGTGTAGGCAATCTGCCACAACAGGAAGTTCGAGACGCGCAGCTCGCCCGAGGTGCGGATGAGCAGATCGGGGTCGGGCATGTGCGCCGTGTAGAGATGGCGGTGAATGTCTTCCTCGGTGATGCGCTCCGGATTGAGGTGCTTGCCGCAGACCTCTTCGGCGAGCCCGCGGAAGGCATCGACCAGCTCGGACCGGGCGCCGTAGTTGAGGGCCAGAGTGAGCGTGGTGCCGGTGTTGCGCGACGTGGCCTCTTCCACCTCGCGCATCTTCGCTTGCACGTCGGGTGGCAGATCGTGGGTGCGACCGATGCAGCGAAGCCTGATGTTGTTCTTCATCATGCGCGCGATATTGTCGTCGAGATAGGTCTTGAGCAGGCGCATGAGGAATCCGACCTCAGCGCGAGGCCGGCGCAGGTTATTTTCAAGCGAGAAGGCGTAAAGCGTGAGCCACGGCAGACCGATCCGGGCCGCGGTTTCGGTTACGTATTGAACGGCCTTTGCTCCCTGCTGGTGGCCCAGGAATCGCTTGAGGGAGCGGCGGCCGGCCCAGCGGCCGTTGCCGTCCATGATGATCGCCACATGCTGAGGCAGGCGTTCAGGCTTCAGCGTCGCATAAACGGCGCGTTCCTCAGGGATCAGTTCGTCGATACGCATTGCGGGGCGCGTATCGGGATTTGTCGCAATGCCTGCGGGAGGAGATGAATACAATGACTCGCCTCTGAGTTGCATTTGCAGTTTCCACGCGGGCGCTCGAATGCGTCCTCAAAGTGGCGCCGACGGAGTTCACTGCCGATGTGGAGATGAAGCCGGATTCGGCATGAACGATTCACCGGCCGTAATCTCGCACGCGAGACCGGGTCCGAGGAGTCACAACCTTGACCGTAGCACAAGCGCGCGCACGCTGCAATGAAACAAGCATGGGCCAAGGGACCGAGGGACCGAGAGAATAGGGAACAGGGGGCAGGGAATCGACAAATACCCGAACATGGTGGAGCGTTTGGCCTTCAGACAAGATGGATGCAGTCTTTCTCTACTGACCGGCTGGCTGGCCTTGCCGAGCCGTTGCTTTTTTGTTTCCTTGTTCGCTGGGGCCCATCTTCGTCGCTTCTACGCGATGCGGCGCCGTCCCGTGGCTGCGTCCCGCACGGCGCCGAAAAACAGCGTCCGGTGCAGCGAGTCGAGATGCGACAAGAGCGGGGCAATCTCGGCCAGGAAGGGATCGCTCAGAATTGCCGCAACCTCTTCGTCGCGGCGGCTGCGGGCGTCGCGCACCAACTGGCGCACTTCCACGCCAAGAGCCATGGCGAGCCGTTCCAGCGAACCCAGCGTAGGAATCGCCTTGCCGTTTTCGATCTTTGAGATGTAGGTGCGCGGCACCTGCATCCGGCCGGCAAGCTGGCGCTGGCTCAAGTGGCGCGCAAGCCGAATCTCGCGCACTTGGGCCGATACCTGCAATTCCGCATCGTCGCCGCTGGGCGCGGACTGATTCGCCACCAGTTGCGGCATCAACTGTGCAGGTTCCTCGAAGTCAAGGGGTTTGTGGCATCGCCTGCAGAGAGAGTTGCTGGTTCGATACTGCATCAAGCGGCAGTATTCACAGCGCACCACTTCCCGCGTTTCAACGCAGACTAAAGAAGTAGCCATTGGTTGTGCGCGGAGCGCCAGAGCAAGCGTCCCGTCGCGTGCGCATTGCGCTGCGATCAATGCTACTTTCAAGGAAGGGAACCATAATTGTCAAGTTAAAAAATAGGCACAAACTGAAGAATCGCGGCGTAGATCCGGCAAACCCCGACGATTTGCGAACCATAAGTGTTAACAGGAGATATAAAAAATGAGCAATCCGGCATACGGGCGCGAACAGGCATGGAACCTGCTCGCCGAGTGGACCCAAAGCGAAAGCCTCCGCAAGCACGCGCTGGCCGTGGAAGCCTGCGTGGCCGCCTACGGTGAGCAGGAAGCCGATCGGCAGGACCTCGAAGGTGAGGCGCGCCAGGCGCTCATTGAGCTTTATTCGACGACGGCCCTCTTACACGATTTCGACTATGAACGCCATCCCACGGCTGAGGAGCACCCGTTTGTGGGCGTGCGCGAACTGGAGCGCCTGGGCTGGCCCGGGGATCTGCGCACTGCCATTCTCGGCCACGCGCAGTACTCCGGTGTCCCACGCGACTCGCACCTGGCCAAGGTGCTCTTCGCATGCGACGAACTGGCCGGCTTTCTGACTGCTTGCGCCCTCGTCAAGCCCTCGAAAGCCATCGCCGATGTGGAGACACCGAGCGTCAAAAAGAAGATGAAAGACAAGGCCTTCGCCCGCGCCGTCAACCGCGAGGACATTCGACAGGGAGCGGCCGAGCTGGGCGTCGATCTCGACGCGCACATCGCATTCTGCATTGAAGCAATGAAAAAGCAGTCGGCGGAACTGGGTCTTTGACTGGCGGTGAAAACCTCAATTGGAGGGACTCAAGTGAGAGGCGTCTTGCAACCCCGTTCAGGCTCTCACCGCCCGCGTTGCCGCGGGATAAACTTATCCCGTAAGAAAATCCGGCGCTTCGGTGATGGCTTCATTGGCGATGCGACGTTGCTTCTTCGATTGCGCACCGCACGCGAGAACAGATCCTCGCGCATACAAGTCATTGTGAGAGAGGGGAATGATGGAAACAAAGGAGCCATCCCGCGTATCGCGCAGGCAATTTGTACAGGGCTGCAGCACCGCAGCGGCTCTGGCGCCGCTTGCGGCCTGCATCGGCTGGAGCACGCCGAAGGCATGGGGCGCCGAATCAAGCGGCCCCGCGCAACGCATTCGCAGCTTGAATGAGGGGTGGCTCTTTGGCGGCAGATCGACCGCCGCGGCACTGGCCCCCGGCTACGACGACCGCGACTTCGCGCACGTCACCATGCCGCACACTGTCACCGATCTCTCCTGGCGGAACTGGTCGCCGTCGACGTGGGAGGATCTCTTTGTTTATCGCAGGCGCTTGACTGTGCCTTCCGCGTGGAGTGGCATGAGGATATTTCTGCACTTTGACCGCGCGCTGGCAAGCGCAACTCCGGTGGTGAACGGCCACAGCCTCGAGCCGCACGCTGGCGGTTTTCTGCCCTTCGACCGCGAGATCACCAGTATCGTAAACGACAAGGAAAACGTGCTCGCCGTGGCCGTCGATGCGCGCTGGCTGAATGTGCCCCCTGCTGGCTCGCCGCGCGGACCTGAAGCCGTGGACTACTTGTTGCCCGGTGGCATCACGGGCTCGGTCGAGCTTCGCGCCCTGCCTGCGATCTTTTTGCGCGAGGTCTTTGCCAAACCGGTCGATGTGCTCGATCCAAAACGCCGCGTCGAAGTCACCTGCCGCCTGGATGCGGCTGCGGCGTTGCCGGCGCGGATTCGCCTGGAGGCCGAATTGCGGCTCGGCGGGCAAACCATTGCGCGAGCCACGAAGAGCGCGCAGATGGAGAAGGCCGACGAGGAGTTTCAACTGACGCTAGGCGATCTCGGCAACGTCCAGCTCTGGGATCTGGATCATCCGCATCTCTACCGCGTTGTGGTTACGCTCTTTGTCGACGAGCGTCCATTGCACCGATTTGCCGCGCGCATCGGATTCCGCGAAGCTCGCTTTGCCGTTGATGGATTTTTCCTGAACGGGAGCCGCACGCGCCTGTTCGGGCTAGACCGTCACGAGCTCTACCCGTACCTCGGCTTTGCCGCGCCGCCGCGGCTGCTGCGCCGCGATGCCGAGATTCTGCGCCGCCAATTCAACTGCAACTTCGTGCGCTGTTCGCACTATCCGCAGTCAGAGGCATTTCTCGACGCCTGCGACGAACTTGGGCTGATGGTGTGGCAGGAGCCGCCGGGCTGGCAGTACATCGGCGACGAAAGCTGGCAGGATCTGTCCGTGCATGACGTGGAAGCCATGATCCGCCGAGACCGCAACCATCCCGCCATTGTGATCTGGGGCGTGCGCATTAACGAGTCGCGCAACGATCCCGAGTTCTATCGCCGCACGCGCGAGGCGGCCAAGACGCTTGACGGTTCGCGTCCAACCTCGGGAACCATGACGCCGAGTTCGAGAAAGAACTGGCGGCAGGAGTGGCATCAGGACGTCTTCGCATTCGACGACTATCACGCCGCGCCGGACCACACCGTGGGCATTGCCGATCCAGTCGAAGGCTTCCCGTACATGCTCGCGGAGACCGTGGGCCAGTTCGACTACGCCACCGGCAAAGGCTTCGGCATGAAGTACCGGAGGGCCGGCGACATCGGGCAGCAGACGGTGCAGGCGATCTACCATGCGCAGGCCCACAGCCGGGCCGCGGACCACCCGCGCATTGCGGGAACCATTGCGTGGTGCGCCTTCGATTACGCCAGCCTCTTGAACGCCTATGAAGCGGTCAAATGCCCCGGCATCGCCGATGTCTTCCGCCTGCCCAAGCTCGGCGCCTCGTTCTATCTTGCGCAGGTCGATCCCTCGGTAAAGCCGGTCATTGAACCCGGCTTCTACTGGGACTTTGGACCGCAAACGCCGGAAGGTCCCGGCCAACAAGCCGCCATCTTCTCGAACTGTGACCGGCTCGAGCTTTTCATCGGCGGCAAGCCGCACGCGACCCTTCATCCCGATCGCGCGAACTACCCGAACCTGAAGTTCCCTCCATTCTTTGCCGATCTCAAGCTCGATGGCTCGGCGCATCCCGAGTTGAGAATAGACGGCTACGTTGGCAGCAAGCTTACGCATTCGCGCTCGTTCTCGTCGGACCGCGCTGCCGACCGTTTCTGGCTCCATGCCGACGATACGGACCTTGTTGGCGACGGCTCGGATGCGACGCGGCTCGCCTTTGCTGTCGTCGACAAGTTCGGCGCCCAGCGGGCGTTTGCCGGCGGCGAAGTTTCTCTGCATCTCAATGGCCCAGGAACCATCGTCGGCGACAATCCCTTTGCGCTGGAGCCAAACGGCGGCGCGGGCGCTGTCTACATCAGGACCGTCGCGGACCGCATTGGCGTTATTCTCATCACGGCGCGCCACTCTTCACTTGGCGCAGGTATGGTTCAGATTCGCGTGCGGCCAAAACGAAACCAAAGTTAGTGCCACCGCCATCGTCTACGATGGGCCTATGGGCGCTCTTCTCGATGTGCGCAATCTGGGGGTGCGCTTCGGCGCGGCGGAGGCCGTGCGCGGCGTGAACCTCAGCCTCGACGAAGGTGAAGTGCTGGGTCTGGTTGGCGAATCGGGATCGGGCAAGAGCGTAACATCTCTTGCGATCATGGGCCTGTTGCCTCCGGCGGCGCGCGTTCGCGGCCAGATCCTGTGGCAAAACGCGGCCCCGGCCGATCCAGTGGATCTGCTGCAACAGCCCCCGGCAGCGATGCGGCTCATGCGCGGCCACAAGGTCGCGATGGTCTTTCAGGAACCGATGACCGCGCTCAATCCCGTGATGAGCGTAGGCCGGCAGGTGGCGGAATGCGTCACGGCGCATCATCCTTCGCTCACCGCCAGGGAAGCAAAGCAACGGGCGATTGCAGCGCTTGAAGAGGTCGCCTTGCCGCAGGCCGCGCTTCGTTATGGCGACTATCCGCACCAGTTTTCCGGCGGGCAGCGCCAGCGCATCCTCATTGCCATGGCGCTCATCAACCGGCCAAGGCTGCTGATTGCCGATGAGCCCACCACGGCCCTCGACGTGACCGTGCAGGCGCAGATTCTGGCGCTGCTCGCGGCGCTGCAGCGCGAACACTCGCTGGCCATGCTTTTCATCTCGCACGATCTGGCCGTGGTGAGCCAGGTAGCTGGCCGCGTCGCGGTGATGCTCGCCGGAGAAATTGTGGAGACGGGGCGCGCGGACCGGCTTCTGCTGGCGCCGCGGCACGACTACACGCGCAAACTGCTCGCGGCAGTGCCCACCTTGCGCAGCGATCGCAGCCAACCGCTCGCGATCGCCGGACGATAGCGGCGCCCATCACCTTCCGCCTCGTACACTGAGGAGAGAGGTTGCGCATCATGCCATGGACGGCTCAATTCTTGCTCTCGGCATTTTCGCCGGCGCATTTCCCCAGGGACAGCGCGCCTGAGATCGCCTTTCTGGGCCGGTCGAAC
>JAJYFA010000108.1 GCA_021790995.1 Acidobacteriota bacterium | reverse complement strand
ATCGCTTGAAGCCAGCGCTCTACCCGGCGGCACATCCATTGCGCCGGGAGTCCACGTCGCGGCGGTGATTGAAGATCCTACGCCACCGCTGAAACGCTATGATCCGGGCCATCCCGATGCAGGGCCGGACGGCTACGTCGCCTATCCCGACATCAACCCCGTTACAGAGATGGTCGATCTGATGGGAGCGACGCGAGCCTACGGCCTGAATGGCGCCGCCGTGGAGGCCGAAAAGGGCATGATCGCGTCCGCAATCGACATCGCCAGATCCTGACCTCCGGCAGGCATGGGACGGAGTATCGGACGTGGGCATGGGACGCAGGGCATTAGGCGCGGGTATTCGAAGGTTTGTAGATAGAAACGGGCGCGGAGTTGGTGGCCGAAGGAGGCAAACCATGGTGTCGGGAGTCAACTCGATTGCTGCGGCGGCGGGCGCGACGCAGGCCAATACAACAAAGCTGCTGGGCGCACGGGGAGAACCGTCTGCCACGTCCGCGCCCTTCGCCGATCTGATCAACGACGCCGTCGGCACGGTGAACCAGTTGGAAAAGCAGGCCGACGCTGCGGTCACGGGCCTGATGACCGGCTCGGGCGTCAACGTCCACCAGGCAATGATCGCCGATGAAAAGGCCGGCCTGGCCTTCGAGATGGTTCTGGCCGTGCGCAACAAGGCGGTTGAGGCCTACCAAAGCATGATGGGGATGCAATTTTAGAAAACCCTTCTCGCCTCTCACCCCTGGCCTGACCGTGATGTTGCGGACTTGCCGCGCGGCAGGGTGAGAGCGAGAAGCCAGGAGCGAACAGCCGGTAGCTGACACAATGGCCACGGGAGCACAGTTGGAGAAGACACCGCCCGGGTTGGGACAGATCAACCGGGGCGGAAAATGGTCTGGCCTGTGGGGCCTGGCGCAGGTGCGTTGGGCTGGAATGGCCCCCCGGCAGCGCGGATGGGCGATTGCGGCGGCCCTGATGCTGGCGGGGCTTCTGGGCGGGTTGACGTGGTACGGGTTGCGTCCCGACTGGCGAACGCTCTACGCCGGCCTCGATCCGGACGATGCGAGGCAGATGGAGCAGATCCTGGCTCAGGCGCAGATCTCGTTTGAGCCTGCCAGCGATGGCGCTGGCATTCTGGTCCCCGCCGCGCAACTGGATAAGGCGCGGCTGGCGGTGGCGTCCAAGGGCGGCGTCAAGAGCGGCCGCATGGGCTTTGAGATCTTCGACAAGCCAAACTGGGTCGGATCGGAGTTCGACGAGCAGGTGAACTATCAGCGCGCTCTTGAGGGGGAGCTCGAACACACCATCGGCACGCTCTCCGACGTGGAATCGGCGCGCGTGCATCTGGTTCTGCCCCACGATTCGCTTTTCCGTGACGACGAGCGTCCGGCCAAAGCCGCAGTGGTTTTGAAGCTGCGCCACCGTTCGCTGGCCGACGGTGAGCCTGACGCCATCCGCAACCTGGTTGCCTCCGCAGTGGATGGACTCACGCCCGGCCACGTCGTGCTGGTAGACGCAGCGGGGAATCTGCCTCTGGGTCCGAAGACGCCGGAGGCGATCGAGTTGAGCGCCGAACAGGCTCTCGAGGACAAGCTGATTGCGACCCTCGATCCGGTGACGGGCGCAGGCAACGTGCGCGCTTCGGTCACGCTCGACTACAATACCGAGTCGACCGAGGAGACCGACGAGAACTACGATCCATCGCGGACTGTCACACTGTCACTCGAGCGGACGCAGCAGAGCTCGGGTGGCCAGACTGCGGCTTCCGGCGTGCCGGGCGTGGCCTCCAACGCGCCGAATACGCAGGCGCTCCCCGTCTACCCGCATCAAACCGCTGCTCCGCAAGCGGCAAGCACCGAATCCGGAACCTATGGGGCCTCGAAGACCGTGCGCCATCTTGTCGATGCTCCGGGTAGCATTCGCCGGCTGACTGCGGCCATTGTCGTCAACGATCGGCTGGTGCAGCCGGCAACGAAGAAGCACCCGGCCGTATGGCAGCCTCGGTCACCGGGCGAACTGCGCGACCTGACAGCTCTGGCTCAGGCGGCCGTGGGCTACGATGCCACGCGCGGTGACGTGGTTACGGTGGAGGATCTGGCCTTCGACAACAATCGGCCACAGCCTCCGACGCCGGTCGCTGCACAATTCCTGCAGAAGGCCGAGGGTGCACCCACTTTGATGAAGTATCTGGCGCTGCTTGCGGGTCTGCTCGTGGTGCTGGCCTTCGGGGTTCGGCCCGCGATCCGTCATGCGGGGCTGGCGCTGACAGGCGCGGGAAGCACGAAGAGAGCGCGCGGTGAGCTGGCTTCGGCAGCCGCTCCAGCACAAGTCCCATTAAGCCCGCCGGAGCCAGCCGAGATGGATCCGGAGCGGCTGCGATCGCAGGAGATCTTCAATCAGGTGGCCGCGCACTTGAAGAGCGAGCCGACGCAGAGCTCGCGGCTGCTGCAGAGCTGGATTCACTCGGAGTGATCTCCAAGTTTGCTCCGGAAGAAGCGAGTTTGGATGGATGTGAGTTTGAGCCGCGGACGGGGTTCAGACGGCTCGGCGCCGACGAGATTTAGACCGTGTGGCGCGAGAGAGCTGAGACAGGCAGTGAAAGGAATGGGCCTTGGCAGAGCAGGCAGTTGAAAGCGGAACAGCGCGGAAGCGTCAAACGGCCGGAATGCCAGGATTGCGCAAGGCGGCGATCCTGCTGCTGACTGTTGGCGAGGATCTGGCCAAGGAGGTGCTGCGTGCGTTGCCGGAGGCGGACGTGCAGCGCATCACAGAAGAGTTGGCCGACCTTCGTGGCGTCACTCCGGAGATCTCCGCCGAAGTGGTTGAGGAGTTCTGGCAGCTTCTCGATACCCACCACTTTATCGTGCATGGTGGCTTGGACTATGCGCGGAAGCTGCTGACCGAGACCTTCGGCAAGGAGCGCGCCGACGATCTGCTTACGCTGATGCGCCGTGCGCAGGAAGCGGCTCAGGGGAATCTGGCCAAGCTGCAAAGTACCGATCCGCAGCAGTTGGGCAAACTCCTTGACGCCGAGCATCCGCAGACCATCGCGCTGGTCCTGGCGCACCTCGATCCGCGCCGTGCCTCAACGGTGCTGGCCAATCTGGGCGAAGACCGCAAGGTTGTCGCCGTCGAGAGGCTGGCGGAGATGCGGCAGTTTTCGCCTGAGATGGCGCAGAAGGTGGCGTTGATTCTGCACCGGCGGCTGGAGAGTGTCGGCGACACACAACGCCGCAGCTACTCCGGATTTAAGGCCGTTGCCGATCTGATGAACAGGCTCAACGTCGAGGAAGCCAAGAAAATCCTGGAATCCATCGAAGAGGCGCAGCCGGAGCTGGCGCTGAGTATTCGCAATCTGATGTTCACCTTTGAGGATCTGGTCACCGTGCCGCCGGCCAGCATACGCGAGATCGTCTCCGGCGTCGACAAGCGGCAGTTGGCGCTGGCACTGCGCGGGGCCAACGAGGATCTGCGCGCGCAGATCTTCAAGGCCATGAGTTCGCGCGCTGTCGAGATGCTCAAGGAAGACATGGAGGTGCTGGGACCGGTGCGCTCGCGAGAGGTGGCGCAGGCGCAGCAGGAGATTCTGAACCTGGCCCGCCGCCTCGAGGCCGAAGGCAAAATCATTCTGAAACTCGAGAGCGGCGACGAAATGATGGCCTAGCCGCGGCGACGGACCTGGCAGAGCAGGGAAGAGCAAGCTGCAAAGAGAATCACGATGCCAGTACGGGAATAGAAGATTTTCGAGTCATCGATGGAAATTGAGGCAATGAACGAGAGTGCTACGGTGTTGGAGAGATTTGAATATCCCGCTTGCGGCGACGCCAACGTGTTCCCCGAATGGAATGGGTGGGTCGAGGCCAACGAAGACACCGCGCCGAAGTTGGCGGACGGACCGGTTCGACAGGAAATAAACACGGCGAGCGCCGAATTTGAGCAACGCCTCGCCGAAGAGACGCGGCGCGCCTTCGAAGCCGGCCGCGAGCGTGGCCGCGAGGAGGGCCGGCACGCCGAGCGCGAGGCGCAGGCCCCGGCCGCGGCACAAGAGAACGAGCGTCGCCGCCGTCAAGCGGCCGCGCTGGTCGATGAATTCCATCGCGAGCGCGACCGCTATCTTCATGCCGTTGAGCAGGAGGTCGTGCGTCTGGCGCTGGCCGTAGCAGCGCGCATTCTGCGCCGCGAGGCCCAGATGGACCCACTGCTGTTGGCGGGTGCAGTGCGTGTCGCGCTCGGCCAACTTGCCGGCGCTTCGGAGATTCGGCTTCGCGTGCCAGCAAAAGAGGCCGAATTGTGGCAAGAAACCATCGCGCTCGTGCCCAATCTCGCCGTAAGACCACTGGTCATCGCGGACGAAAACCTGCGGCTCGGCGATTGCGCCGTCGAAAGCAAGGTGGGAACGGTCGATCTCGGAATTCGCGCGCAGTTGGGCGAGATCGAGCGCGGATTCTTCGATCGTGCCGGAGCGGCAGATGCGCCGCCACGCACAGCCGCCGAAGAATTGCCGAAAGCCGAGGCGCGCCCATGACGGCTTTGCTCGAACGCTATTTCTCCCGTCTGGAGAGCCGCCAGCCCTGGCGCTGGCGCGGCCAGGTTCTCGAATCGCTCGGTCAGACGATCGAGTCGGCGGGGCCTCCGGCCTCGGTGGGTGAGTGTTGCGAGATCGAGGACCGCACGGGACAGAGGCACAGCGCCGAAGTTGTTGGGTTCCGCGGCTCGAGTGTATTGTCGATGCCGGTGGAGACCACCGAAGGCATTCGCTATGGCGATCCTGTCTGGTCGCTCGGCGTGAGGGCCGAGATCGAAGTGGGACCGGCGCTGATGGGCCGTGTGCTCGATGCGCGGGGCGCGCCGATCGACGAAGGCGGCCCGCCGGCTGTGGCAGCTTCGCTGCCTCTCGACGGCAAGGTGCGGCCTCCGCTCGACCGCGTTCCCATCAGCGAGCCGCTCGGAACCGGTATCCGTGCCATCGACGCCATGCTGACCGTGGGGCGCGGCCAGCGCGTGGGGATCTTTGGCGGCTCAGGCGTCGGCAAGAGCACGCTCATCGGCATGATGACGCGCAACACCGAGGCCGAAGCAACCGTGGTCGGCCTGGTGGGCGAGCGCGGGCGCGAGGTGGGTGAGTTTCTGCGCGACTCATTGGGCAGGGAAGGCCTGGCGCGCTCCGTGGTCGTGGTGTCCACCTCCGACCAGTCGCCTCTTTTGCGCATGAGGGCCGCGCTGGCAGCAACCACGATCGCCGAGTTCTTCGCCGCGCAGGGAAAACATGTTCTGCTTGTGCTCGATTCGCTCACGCGCTTCGCCATGGCGGCGCGCGAAATTGGCCTTGCGGCCGGCGAACCGCCCACGGCCAAGGGCTATACGCCCTCGGTCTTTACGCGCCTCGCGCGCCTGCTGGAGCGTGCGGGCCGCTTCCGCAAGGGCTCGATCACGGCCTTTTATTCGGTCCTGATGGAGGGCGACGATCAGCAGGATCCGCTGGTCGATGCGGTGCGTTCGCTGCTCGACGGGCACATCGTGCTTTCGCGCGCGCTTGCCAGCGAGGGTTGGTATCCGCCGATCGCGGTACTGGATTCGATCAGCCGGCTCATGCCTGCCGTCGCTTCGGGGAAACACCGCGAGCAGGCCGCGCTGGTGCGCAAGATGCTCGCGATCTATGCCCGCTCGGAAGATCTTGTGCGCATCGGCGCTTACAGGCCCGGTGCCGATCCCGATCTTGACCGCGCTCTCGGCGCGCGCGATCGCATTCGCGCCTTTCTCGCCCAGTCGGCCGGCGACGAGGTGCGGTTTGCCGATTGCGTGCGCCGTCTTGCCGCTCTGGCCGCGGAGATTTGACCATGGCGGTCTCGCGCGCCATGCGGCGCCTGCAGCAGGTTCTAGAGATTCAGGAGAGCGAATGCCTGGCGGCGATGGAGTCGGCGCGCGCCGAACTCACACAGCTTGAACAAAATCTCGTGCGCAGCATAGCCCGCGAACGTGGTGGGCGGCGGTTGGTCGCGGCCAGCGCCACGACAGGAGAAATCGTCGACCGGATCGCGGGAATCGAAGAGACAGGCTCTGCCAGACGGTTGACCGCCGCTCTTGAGCCACGCATTGCCGAGGCGCAAGCGGCCCTCGACGCGACGCGGCGCGAGTTCCTGTCGAAACGCGTCGAGCGCCGGCAGACCGAGACCCTGATCGAAGAGGCCGAAGCCGCGGGCAAAGTCGAGGCCGCGCGCCGCGCGCAAAAGAATCTCGACGACTGGTTCCTGAGCCGGCGGGCCCGGACTTGATTGCGCCAATGCTTCGGAATCGGGGAGAATCGGCATCCTCTTCCAGCATCGCATCGCGACCATCGGACAAAACTTGAGTCAAGATCGGCAATAGGTCTGGCGCCGGTTCTGAAACGGGAAGATGGTTCCCATTCCTGACATTTTTCTAACCCCTCTCAACCTCTCTTTGGCACGCCATCTGCACATAGCCTCTGGCATGACTACAGCAGTCAGCAGCGACCTCGGCGTAGGCTTCGAATTGGGTGGGCAGGCATCCGGTGGAAGGCTGCTTGGCGGGCAGGCGGGATCGGGGTTGGGTCCAATCGCAGCCTGGACCGGCGGTACATGGAGCGCCAATCCTGCCAGCGCCGCCAGTGACGATCCTGCAGCCGCTTCGGCCTCTACCGCACCGAGCTTTCGCTCCAGTTGGCAGTCGGCGGTCAATGCGTGCATCAATGCGTGCAGTGGAGCAACGGACGGCAGCGGCGACGGCGCAGAGGAAAAGGTTGTTGCCGGGAGCGCGGCTGAAGGAGGGAGCACATCCACACCGATCCTTGCCGGAATGACGGGAAAGACATCGCTATCAGCGACGCCGGCGACGGCAAAGGTACAGGTGAGCGTGGCACAGGCGCAGCAGACCATCTCCGCACAAAATGCGACTGCCGGGGTCGAGCCGCAAGCGGTCAAAATTCCAGTTGCAGCCAGGCCCGTGCAAGCCGCCATCGCCGAGTCAGCATCTATCGCGAGCGATTCGTATGTTGCGCGCGAATCCGCGGCCAAAACCGGCCACGCTGCCTCCGCCGACCCATCCGGGAGGTCAAAGAAGAAGACGCAGCATGCCGCTTCAGGCGCACTGCTCACTGCAGCCATCGTGCCCGCTCCGTTCGCGCTTCCAACCGCGGCCCTCAAGCAAACCTCCACTCTTTCGCTGGCGGGCCGGAAGGGGCAAGAGGCTTTCGAATCGAACCAGCTCTCGGGCAGGGAATCGATCCTGAGCGATTCCAAAGGAGTTACAGAGGCCGGAATTCCCTCTTGCCCCACCGCAATCGCCGCCACGGCGCGGGGCGCGAATGGAACCCCGGCGTTGCTTGGGCACAATACCGATCAAAGCCCGGCGGCCCTGAACCAGACGGCCGTCGAAGGTGGGGCAACCTCATTGGACGGGCCTTCGATCGCGCTGTCCGAAGCTCCTTTGCACGGCGCCCTGGCCGCCCGCGTCATCCCGGCCGGTGAAGGTCGCTCCATTCAGCCGGCTGCGGGCGTGAATGCCAATACTGTCTCCAGCACCGTACCAGCCTCAGGCCCTGCAAACAATGCTGCGTCCGGCGCTGCGGTCAGCATCGATCATGCCGCGCTGTCGTCGCAGACCAGCACGCATCCGGCTGCTGCCGCGCCCCAGGAAACTGCAAAGCCGGCGGTGGAGAGATCCGTTGCCCGCCCCGCGACGCACAACTCGACCAAAACAGATGGCAAGGCATCTGGCGCAGCGCCAGTCACGGCGCTTCATACGCCCTCGGCTGACACCGCCGCCGTGGCTGCGTTGCGCACTCCCGCTGCTGCCCACCTCTCCGCGGACTCAACGGCAAATCATGCGCAGACGGCATCCTTCGCCACAACCTCCGCGCAGGACGCATTCTTCGCTCTCGATGCCGGATCATCGCCAGGAAATCCCATGTGGACTCATGCGGGAAGCCACCATGCCGAGGCCGGCTTTCGCGATCCCGATCTCGGATGGGTCGGGGTGCGCGCGGATCTGAGCGCGGGCGGCATTCATGCAACGCTCGTTCCCAGTTCGGCGGACGCGGCGCAGGTGTTGAGCGGGCATCTTGCGGGGCTTGACACGCACCTGGCCGAACAGCACGCGCAGGTTGCGTCTCTGGCAATGGCCTCGCCGGGCGACAGCGGCATGGGCAGCGGCTCCGGCCAGCAGATGCAGCAGGGTGCGGACAGAAACACACAAGGGAGTCCGCAGGGAAACCTGCAAGCACGATCGGAAGGCATCGCCCCTCGGCGATCGAGCGTTTCAGACTTCTCATCCGCGCCACAAAGCGGATCTCATGAGGCGCTTTCACATGCAGGATCCATGCGCGGCACACGGATCTCCGTGGTGGCATAAATGCGGCAATTTTTCTGAGAAAGAAGCAGGGGGATAAAGATGACAGCGGTAGCGGAACTGATCCATCGCCAGACAGCGACAGCGCAATTGGCCTTGCACAAAGCGGCAACGCCCTTGACAAGCTCTTCATCCGGCACAAGCGGCACGGGCAGCGCAGCCAGCACAAGCAATTCAGCCAGCAGCTCCGCCACTATCTCGGCCAACGACTTTCTCACCCTGCTGGTGACGGAAATGCAAAATCAGGACCCGACCGCAAACACGGACCCCAATGAGTACATCAATCAACTGGTGCAGGTGAACAGCCTGGAACAACTCATCAACATCAACCAGACGCTCACCACGGATCTGGGAAGCGCCTCAACCACCTCAAGCACCTCCGGCGCCGGAGCATCGACGCAGGCGACCCCGGCGACTTCAAGCTCGGTCCGCACGGCCACAGCGTCGTCGTCCGCTCCTTCGGCTCACACAGCGGTCCATTCCGCCGGAGCGCCCGTTTCCACGGCACTCCATGCCGCGAACTCCGCTCCAGTGGCATTGCCCATGAGGCCAGAGTCTCGGATCGCGGGCAATCTGAGCGTTCCCCAGGAGAGCCCCGCGGCCGATCGTGTGGCGCAGGCGCTGGCCGGCAGGATCCAATCGCCTCTCTCGCAGCGAACGTCTCTGCCAAACCGATAGGTATTCCATCGGCCGGGCCCGGCACAACAGCTTTGCATTTTAGAATTTGCACTTTACGAGGAGATGAACCATGGCCAGTTTCTCGATTCCGCTGACCGGACTTGAGGCCGATTCGACGGCTTTGAACACGATCGCCAACGATCTTTCCAACATGAACACCACGGCCTTCAAGGCGCAGACGACCAACTTTGCCGATCTGTTCTATCAGCAGGTCGGCTCAACGGGTTCCGGCGACCAGATCCAGGTGGGAGCCGGCACGAAGGTGGCCTCGAATGAGACGAATTTTACGGCCGGCACGCCCAATTCGACAGGCGTGTCCTCGGACGTTGCGTTGCAGGGGGCCGGTTTTTTCGTTGTCAATAACGGAAATTCGCAGTATCTGACGCGCGCGGGCAACTTCCAAACCGATGCCAAGGGCAACCTGATCACGACAAACGGTTACAGCGTGATGGGCTATCCGGCGACCAACGGTGTGGTGAACACCAATGCACCTTTGACGGCGATGAATATTCCGATTGGAACGGTACAGCAGCCCCAGGCCACCAGTTCCATGAGCATGACCGCCAACCTCGATTCGGCCGCCTCCACGAGCACACAATTTCCCGCCGAGATCACGGTGTACGATTCGCTTGGCCAGGCACACATCGCCACGGTCACTTATCAGCACACGGCGACGAACACCTGGACCTATTCCGCGCAATTGCCCGCTGCGGACTATTTCACCACTGGCGGCAATGTGGCTCCGGCGGCGATCACCGGAACGATGACCTTCGATTCCAATGGCAATCTTGCTACCGTGGCTCAGGGAGCCGGCGCCGCGCAGACCGTGGGAACCGCAGCGGGTGACGTCTCCACCATTGCCCTCAACTTCACTCCCGCCGGATCGGCCCTGGCCGATGGAGCCTCCGGTCTGAGTATTAACTGGAACCTGCTGAATTCGAGCGGGACTCCCAATGTCGGCCAGGTGGATGCGGCTTCAGCCGTCTCCACGACCACCCAGAATGGCTATCCGACCGGACAGTATCAGAGCTTCTCTGTAGGCTCCGACGGAACAATCAGCGTGACTTATTCCAACGGCCAGCAGCAGAACGTCGGGCAGATTGCGCTGGCCAATGTCGCAAACCTTCAAGGGCTGACGATGCTGGGCGACGGGGATTATGCCACAACGCAGGCCAGCGGCGCGGCGACGACCGGAATCTCGGGCGCGGGTGGCCTTGGCACCATGGAAGGCGGCGCGCTGGAAGCCTCCAACGTCAACATTTCCACCGAATTCTCCAACCTCATCGTTGCGCAGCGAGCCTTTGAAGCCAACGCCAAGTCAGTCACCACCTTCGACACCGTCACCCAGGACACCATCAACATGGTTCATTGACGTCTCCCCCTCCGGCAAGCAGAACTCTTGGGGCGACCTCTATGAGGCGCCCTGTTTTTCAGCTTCCTGCGCGCGAGCTGCGATGAACAGCCCCTTGCCCCGCGCCAATTCCGTGCCTTCGGCATCGAGAATGACGGCCTCGGTCGAGTGCCTTCGTCCCTCGCTCGCGAGCACGCGCCCCTCAACCCGCAGAGGAGCCTCGCAAGGAACCGGACGCAGAAACTCCACCTCGATCTTCCTTGTCATCGATGGCTGGCCCAGCGCGCGAACGGCTTTGCTCATCGCCTCATCGAGGAGCGTGGCAATCACTCCGCCGTGTAAAAATCCGGGATGGCCCTCAAATGCCTTCGGGACTACCGGAAGGCTCACCACGGCGCCATCCGGCGCCAACAGAAACTCCAGTTTCAGCCCGGCCGGGTTGTCTAATCCGCAGCCGAAGCAGCGGTTTTGCGCGGAATGGGCAAAGGGCGTGAGCGACTCGTGAGCGTGGAAAAGCATGAATTCAGCATACGAGATCCGCGTTGCCGCGTCGCAAACGCCGGGAAGGGAATCGGTGGCGGGAGTGAAGGATATCCCGGCACCTTCGCACCCCTACAGCGGCCCGCCGCCGCGTAGGGAGGTTTGCCGCTTCTTGACCTGCACGGCTTTGCCCGCGCAGACTGGAGTGAGTGATTTCTCGTGAATCTCCAACTTTCCCCCGGAGGATTGTCCCTTGCCAAATGCGATGCGCTGGACTACGCCTGCGCTAATCGGGGTTTTGGCAGCCACAGATCTCCTGGCCGGTTGCCATTCGGCGCCGAAAATTACGCCGCAACAGGCAGAAGGACAACACGTCTTCGCGGTTGGATGCGCTCATTGCCACGAAGAGAACGATCTGCATCTGAAGAATGTTCCACCTAACCTGCACGGCCTCTTCAGCCGCACGACGCTGCCCGATGGTGCTCCGGCAACCGACGCGGCGGTGAGGCGGGTTTTGCTCTCGGGCAAGGGCATGATGCCCTCGTTCGCCTATCAGATGACGAAGGAACAGATGGACGCTGTCGTAGCTTATCTGCACATCTACTGAATGAGCCCGACGCGACTGGCTTCCCCCCACTCGCGAACAGATTCAATCGTGAGCTGCATCACGATATACTTGAAGGAGGTCGATGGCACCCGAAAAAACATTCTATTTGGAGACCTTCGGCTGCCAGATGAATGCCCATGACTCGGAAAAGGTCATCGGCACGCTGCGGCAGCAGGGTTACCGGCAGGTTGAAACCGAGCAGGAAGCCGGCCTGATCCTTTACAACACCTGCTCCATTCGCGATAAAGCGGAGCAGAAGGTCTTCCACCGCCTGAACGACTACAAGCGCCTCTACAAGGAAGGCAAGCGCTTTGCCGTGCTGGGCTGCGTCGCGCAGCAGGAGGGCGAAAGGATCTTCGACCGGGCGCCGTACGTCTCGCTGGTCTCCGGATCGGCCTCCTACCGCAAGCTGCCGGAGATGCTCACCCGCCTGGAGGCAGGCGAAGGCCGCATCACCGGTCTCGACGACCGCCAGACCGAAGAGACCTTCGAAACCGAGTTCACGGCCCGCCAGAATCCCTACCGCGCCTATATCACCATCATCGAAGGCTGCGATAAGTTCTGCTCCTATTGCGTGGTCCCGTACACGCGCGGCAAGGAGCGCAGCCGCACCTCCTCCTCCGTGCTGGCAGAAGCCCGGCGCATCGCCGACCTTGGATACACCGAAATTCAACTTCTGGGCCAGAACGTGAACAGCTACCGCGATCCGGAAGGGAAGTTGAGCTTCGCCGAGTTGCTCGCTGCCGTCGGCCAGGTTCCGGGAATCCGGCGCGTGCGCTTTACCACCAGCCACCCCCGGGACTTTACGCTGGACATCGTCGACGCCATCGACGCCGTTCCGACTCTTTGCGACCACGTTCACTTGCCCGTGCAGTCGGGGTCGGCGCGCATCCTTGAAGCCATGGCTCGCGAGTATACCCCGGAGTGGTATCTTGAACGTATCGCATGGCTTAAGGCCGCCAGACGCAGGATTTCGCTCTCCACCGACATTATTGTCGGCTTTCCAGGAGAAACCCCCGGCGACTTCATTCAGACGATGGATCTTCTTGCCGAGGTTCAGTATGATTGCGTCTTTGCCTTCAAATACTCGGCGCGGCCCAATACACCTTCGTTAACCATGATCGATTCCGTCCCTGAAGAGGAAAAGGCTCAAAGGCTTCAAGTGTTACTTGAAAGGCAGAGAGAAATACAAAGGTCAAATTATTCAAGACATATTGGAGAGATTATTGAGGTAATGGTTGAAGGTTCAAACCCCAATCGAGGGCAGGTTGCCGGACGCAGCAGCCAGAACAAGCCGGTGAATTTTGAGTGGCAGCAGCCCATCGCACCCGCCCCTGGCAGCTATCTTCGTGTCAAAATAACCGCTGCTTTTCCCAACAGTCTGGTCGGCGAAGTCGTCTAAGATGGTAAGGCTTGTTCAAGAGGGAAGCGATGGACATCGAAGTTCGGATACGTGGCCTGATGATGGACCCGGCAACCAGCATGCCGATCATTGTGCTCAAGGACGTAAGCTCCGAGGCTGTCATGCCCATCTGGGTAGGCATCTTCGAGGCCAACGCCATCGCGCTTGAGATCGAGAAGACGGGTACGTTGCGCCCGATGACTCACGATCTGGCGCGGAACCTCATCCGATACTTGAATGCTGAGATAGAGCGCGCTGTAATTACAGAGCTTAAAGACGATACATTTTATGCGGTTTTGTGGTTGCGGCAGGATGGCGAGCCGGTGGCAGTTGACGTGAGGCCGTCCGATGCCATCGCGCTGGCGCTTCGCGCCGATTGCCCGATTTACGTAGCAGATACAGTGATGGAGGCCGCCAAACTCAATACCAGCGGTCCGCCTGAAGGGCCCACCGCCGAGCAGTTGCGTGGCTGGCTCGAAGGATTGAACGATGAGGACCTCGGCCGCTACAAAATGTGATCCAGCCAAAGCTTCCAGAAATCGGCCGCCGCTCTTTTAAGTGCAGGAGCATGGCTGTGAGAGTCTTCTCTTAACTTGTTGATAGATAGTCTCTTCTGTCTCAATTCGCAGCTATGACCCACATACCATCGCTCCAGGCCCAGCTCCGTCACCTCGGGGTGAAACTGAAGGGCGAGGGCAAAATCGCCCAGGGCAAAAGCCTGGTTTTCGTAGAGATCTGTCCGTGCGAGGTGCAAAGCCTCTTGCGGAAGTTCGAATGTGTCTCCATGCCAATGAAATAGAGCCAGATCGTCGGCAAGGAGCGGTTGGAACCATTCAGGCGCGGTCGAATCGGCCGCCGGCAACAGCGGGAACCAGCCAATCTCCGAGCCGCGTTCGCCGGGATAGACACGCGAACCGAGGGCCGCCGCCATCAATTGGGATCCGAGGCAGATGCCGAGCGTTGGCTTCCTTGCGGCGAGCCGCTGGCGAAGGGCATCCATTTCGCCGGTCAGAAACGGATAGTCCGCAACGTCGTACACGCCGATCGGTCCGCCCAGAACCACAAGCAGGTCAGCGACCTGGAGTTGCGCCACGGGGAACTTCGCGGTAGCCGCATCGATGGTCTCTATCGAAAAGCCGCGCCGCAAAAGCTCCGGCTCAAGAGTCCCCAGATCCTCAAAAGGGAGGTGAGAGAGAACAACCGCCTGTAAGGCCTGAGAGGACATAAATTTCCATCGATTTGATTTGCTTGTCAGTAGTTAACAGAATATCTGTTATCGGACGTATTGCCTGTTGAGTGCTGCGCGGTCAGTCTCCAATTCACATCCTTGACGCAACACCAATAGCGGCTTGATTTGAGAGTATCATCCGTCTTCTGCTCCTCCGAGAAGCCAATGCGAAATGTGCACAGACTAAGAGCTT
>JAJYFA010000107.1 GCA_021790995.1 Acidobacteriota bacterium | reverse complement strand
GCTTCGGCGACTACTTCAAGCGCGAAGCGATCCGCTTCGCCTGGGAGCTGGTGACGAGCCCGGAGTGGATGGGCATTCCCAAGGACCGGCTCTACGTGACCATCTTTGAAGGTGCCGATGGCGTGCCGCGCGATGATGAGGCCGAGCAGTTCTGGATTGAGACCGGCGTCGCGAAAGACCGCATCTTCCAGTACGGGCTCAAGGACAACTTCTGGCAGATGGGCGAAACGGGCCCCTGCGGCCCGTGCAGCGAGATCTTCTACGACATGGGCATCGAAGCTGCGGAAACACAGGGAGTCGATAAACCCTTCGGCCAGGACGAAGCCCGCTACGTCGAGATCTGGAACTTAGTGTTCATGCAATTCGACCGCTCCGCCTCGACCGACTCGAGCGGAAAGACCACCTACAAGCTGACGCCTTTGCCGAAACCCTCCATCGACACCGGCATGGGCCTCGAGCGCGTAGCTGCCGTGCTGCAAGGCAAAGTGAGCAACTTTGAGACCGACCTCTTCACGCCGCTCATTGCTCGCGCCGCTGAGCTGACTGAACATGCAACGTCCGCTGCTTTGGCTCCTGCCGCCGAAGACGCTGCTTTGAAAGGGCACGACTTCAGTCGTGCCGAAAAAGGCTCAAGTAAGGAGGGGGCCTTGGCCCCTGAGGCAAGTCTCGTCCAAAACGCGAGCCTGCGCATCATCGCCGACCACGCACGGGCGGCGACTTTCCTCATTAATGACGGCGTGGTGCCGTCGAATGAAGGCCGCGGCTACGTGCTGCGCAAGATCATGCGCCGCGCCATCCGCCACGGCCGCTTGCTCGGACAGGAGAAGCCGTTTCTCTTCGAGATGGTCTATGCCGTGCGCGATCTGATGCAGGGCGCCTATCCCGAACTTGTGGATTCCGCGCAGCGCGTGGCCAAGGTCGTCGAAGCGGAGGAGAAACAGTTTGATCGCGTGCTCAAGCTTGGTATGTCCGAACTCGATGAACGTATTAATAAGCACATTGACAAGCACGTTAAAGAGAGGAGTTTGAGGCAAGAAGAGCGCATGGAGGAAGCGCGGAACAAGTTTTCTGGGAACCCAAATGCGATTCTTGAAGCTGGTTACACGGAGCTTGCTAATGCAGCAAGATCAGTTCTTCCAGGTGCAGAGGCCTTCCACCTCTATGAAACTTACGGTCTCCCGCTCGACTTCATGGTCGACGCCGCGCGCGACGCAGGAATTGCCTTCGACATGGAAGGCTTCGAAGCCGCCCGCGCCGAAGAGCAAGCCCGCGCCCGCGCCTCCTGGAAGGGCGGATCGCAAAAGACCGCCAGCCCCGCCTTCCGCGATCTGCCGAAGACCGTCTTCGAAGGCTACCGGCAGCTCGCCTCGATGAACAGCGAGGTTCTCGCCATCGTCAAAAACGGCGTGGGCGTTTCGGCGGCCAAGGCCGGCGAAGAGGTCGAGATCGTCCTCGACCACACCAGCTTCTACGGCGACTCCGGCGGCCAGATCGGCGACACCGGTTTTTTCACTTCGCTCGACGGCAATGAAACCATCGCCGAGATTGTCGGCTGCGTTCTCCCCGTGCAGGGTGTGCGCGCACACAAGGCCGTGCTCAAGCAGGATCTCGCCGTGGGCGATCACGTCAACACGCAAGTCGATGGCGATCGCCGCAACGCCATAAGGCGCAACCACACCGGCACGCACCTGCTGCACGCGGCGCTCCGGCAGGTTCTGGGCGCGCACGTCAAGCAGGCCGGTTCGGCCGTGCATCCCGACCGGCTGCGCTTCGATTTTTCGCACTTTTCTCCCGTTGCCGACGAAGAACTGCAAGAGATCGAAGACATCGTCAACCGCGAGGTGCTAGCCAACGCCCGAGTCGAAACCCTCGAAGACGTGCCCATCGAAGTGGCCGTCAACGAGTACCACGCCATGGCGCTGTTCGGCGAGAAATACGGCGACAAGGTGCGCGTGGTGCGGCTCAGCGACGGTTTTTCGACGGAATTGTGCGGCGGCACGCACACCGCGGCCACAGGCGAGATCGGACTCTTCAAGCTGACGAGCGAAGAGTCTGTCTCCTCGGGCGTGCGCCGCATCGAGGCCATCAGCGGCCTCGGCTCGCTCTCAACCTTCCGCCGCAACTTCGAGCTGGCGCAGGTTGCCGGCCAGTTCGTGCCTTCGACCGAGAATCTCTCCGAGGGCCTGAAGGCAAAGTTCGCCGCGCAGGAAGACGAACTGAAAAAGCTTCGCCGCGAGATCGAAGAGATGCGCATGAAGTCGGCCGCGGGTGCGCTCGACGAGGCCGTCTCCCGCGCCGTGGAAGTGAAGGGCGTCAAGCTGCTCACCCATCGCGCCGATAGCCTGGAACGCGGACAACTGCGCACGCTGGTCGACAACCTGAAGCAGAAGCTCGGCGAGGGCGTGGTGGTGCTCGCCTCGGCACAGCCTGAAGGCAAAGTGGCGATCATCGCCGGCGTCACGCCGGGGCTCGTCAAGCGCATCCAGGCAGGCAAGCTGGTGGGCGCGGTTGCCAAGCTTGTTGGCGGCTCCGGCGGCGGCAAGCCCGAGATCGCCGAGGCCGGCGGCAAAGACCAGGCGCAGATTGACGCCGCGCTCGCAGCCACGGCGAAGATTGCCGGCGAGCTGTTGGGATAGGGTTGCAGTTTCCCGTCTTCGCCGATTCGCGCTCTTTATGAATCGGCGAAGGTGGGGCGCCCGGTACCCGGCGAATGGATGAACTATTTGCGTCTCTGCCACCATGCCTTAATCTTTCCCCATGGCAAAATTCGACGACAATCCTGCGAAGATTGCTGCGCTGCGCACCCGTCTGCTTGAGTGGTACAGGTGCTATCGCCGCGATCTGCCGTGGCGCCGGAGCACGGATCCGTATGCCATCTGGGTCTCGGAGATCATGTTGCAGCAGACGCGTGTTGCCGTGGTTGTCGATCGCTATCAGAAATTCATGGAGCGATTTCCCACGCTGATTTCACTGGCGCTGGCCGACGAGCAGGAGGTGCTGGCGCGCTGGAGCGGCCTGGGCTATTATCGCCGAGCGCGTATGTTGCACAAGGCGGCGCAATTTGTGGCAGCCAATCTTGGTGGCAATCTGCCGGTGAGCGCCGATGAGCTGAGGCTCTTGCCGGGGGTCGGTGCTTACACCGCGGCCGCGGTGGCCAGCATTGCCCATGGCGAACGCGTGGCCGTGGTGGATGGCAACGTGGAGCGCGTGTTGTGCCGCCTCGCCGGTTGGGAGGCGGGCAGCCGCAAAGGAGGCGGTTCGGCGCTGCGGCGGAAGATTGAAGATCTTGCGGGCCGGCTTCTCGATTCCTCGTGGCCCGGCGATTTCAATCAGGCGATGATGGAACTCGGCGCTACGCTCTGCGCGCCGCGCAATCCGCAATGCCTTGTGTGTCCGCTGGCCGAGGAGTGCGAGACCCGCGGTGAGCACAAAACACCGCGTCGTGCGCCGATGATGAGTCGCGTTGTGGCCTACGCGCTTTCGGTGCGGCAGGGAAAGCGGCGCGGTCCAGGCTGGCGCGAGGTGCTGCTGGAGCAGCGTCGTGCACACCAGACCGTTATGCCTGGCCTGTGGGAACTGCCTGCGCTCGTCCAGGCCGAGGTGCCGGAAGACGAAGTGCGCATGACGCTGCGCCACGCCATCATGCAGGTGAACTACTACGTGCGCATCCGCACCGTCTTTGAGGACGATATTGAGGAAATGACGGTCACCGGCGGTGAGCGGCGCTGGGTGCCGCTGCGCGAGGCCGCCGGCATGGCGCTGACAGGACTGGCACGCAAGGTGCTCGCGAGGGCGCACCTTTTGCCGGAGCCGCCGCTCGATACCATTGCGCCCGGCAGATTAGCATAGAGGTGAAGCTGCCCGCGCGATTGCATCCAGCGTGGCGCCGACGGCATCAAATGAGAAATGGCGCAGCGATTTTCCCCGTAGAGCAGGCGCCAGAAAACCAACACAACCACAGGATTCTTCAACCCCCAAGGAGGGATGATGGCAAGCAAGGCAAGTGCGGTTTGGACAGGTTCACTGAAGGAAGGCAAGGGCACGATGTCGACGGCGACAGGTGTGCTGAAAAACGCCAACTACTCCTTCGCCACGCGCTTTGAGGGCGCCGAAACCGGCACCACCCCCGAAGAGATGATTGCAGCGGCGCACGCGAGCTGCTTCTCGATGGCTCTGGGCGCGCAATTGGGCGGCTCTGGCCTGACTCCGGAAAAGATTGAGACGCAGGCCGCCGTTACTCTGGCTAAGGTGGATGGCGGCTTTAAAGTCACCCGGATTGCGCTGACCACAACGGCCAGCGTTCCCGGTGCGACAAAGGAAGTCTTCGACAAGGCCGCGGCCGAAGCCAAGACCGGCTGCCCGATCTCGAAGCTGTTCGCCAACAATACCGAGATCACGCTGGACGCAAAGCTCGTCTAAGCGTGAGCACGGCAAACGGGCCGCGGCCAAAGGCCCCGGCCCAGACTTGCAGGCGCGGGATTTGCGGTTTCCAGAGACAGATCTGGGAATGAAATTTGACACCGCGAACCGCATTTGCGAGACTCAAAGTTGCTGCCTGCTTGAGCGCCAGCCGCTCGAGAGTCAGATTGTGCCGAAGTGGCGGAATTGGCAGACGCGCATGGTTCAGGTCCATGTACTCGCAAGGGTGTGGGGGTTCGAGTCCCTTCTTCGGCACCAACAACACAAAATAAAGCACTTGCTGATGGTTTACCTGCCCGCTGTACTACTTTATGGGTGTTTCCCATCGACCTGTAGCGCATCTACGATGTGAGCGACTACGCCACACGTAGTAGAGTTGTCTTTCCCGCTATGAAGCCCACCGCCAGAGAGCTTGCGCTTGCCATCTTCAACAGAATTGAGGAGCGCAGGCCCCGGGGGCGGCTGGCTCGCTGACGCGCTTGTTTGTTTCCTGCCTTACCGCAGGAACCGGAACAGGCCTTTGCGGTCGCTCTTGTCGCCGGTCACTCCAACGGCAGTTCTGGCCATCTCGCGAATGGAGCGGGCGATGGCTGAATCGATCATCACGATAGGCGTTGAGGTCTCGCGGGTACGGCGCGCGGTGGCGTAGTCGTCGGGAATCTTCCACTGTGCCGGCCGGGTCAGCGCCTCGGCAATCTTCTTCTCGTCAAAGAGCAGATCGCTCGGCTTGTAACGATTGAGCACAATCTGCAAGGTCTGATCGCGCGTGAAGAAGAACTTGGAAGCCATGCGATTGGCATTGAAGAGTTCAGTGATGCCGACCTGGGCGATCAAGTAGATAACCGACGACTTGTCAAAAAGCGAAGTACCGAACAGGTCAATGCGCGAGCCAATATCGGCCACCACGCAATCGTAGGATTCGCGTGCCACGGAGACCAGTTTGTCGATGGATGCGGGCGACGCCACATGGTCGTCGCTGAAATCGGAAGGAGCCGTCAGCACCGAGAGTCCCGTGCCATGTTTGGCAACCAGCGAAGCGAGCATTCTGGCGTCGAGCCTGTCGGTGTACTTCAGGGCATTGACCACAGAGTACTCGGTTCTGATGCCGAGGTTGATGGCCACGTCGCCCAGCGGAAGGCCGAAGTCCACCAGCAGAGTTTTTCCTTCGGATTCCTGGGCCAAAGCCAACGCGAAGTTTGCCGCAAGTGTGGTGACGCCCACGCCTCCTTTGGTGCCAAGAAATACAAACAACCTGCTGGCAGCCTTCGCCTCCTGCCTGACCACGGAGTAATGCTCGGTTCCGCGGTTGATCGCCTCTGCAACTTCGGCACGATCAAGTGGCTCGGTGAAGAATTCGCGCGCGCCTGCACGCATCATCTGAACGGCAATTTTCATGTTGGCCCGAGACGAGTAGGCCATCACATACATCTGATCGGCGCTCAGTTTTTCAGCCAGATCGAATGCAAGATCGGGATTGCAGTCTACGTTGAGCAGCACAACGCTGTAGTTCTCGGGCAGAACCTGGGGTAGTTCTGCAACCTTGAGCGGGAAGGAAGGAATTTCTTCGACCTGCAGGCCGTCGATTCCCGAAAGCACATCCGCAACTGCTTTTCTGCGCCGCCCGTCGAAATCGAGGACGGCGACGCTCAAGGGTGCTTTGCCGGATGGACGCGAAGCCGTGTGATTTAAGGTCATGTCGTCTGAGAGTACCCCAAAGATTCATCATATTCTATTGGAATCTCCTCTAAAGTCCGCTTTGCTGTTCCTTTTCCGGCATGTCTATCCGAGGTAAAGTGCATTGCAAGGCAGAAAGCAGGAAAGCTCGCAGCGCGGACAATGAATTGCCCCTCTTCGCAAGTGCCCCCAATTGATCCGGCAAGGAAATACTCCTTCCGCGCCTATCTTTTTCGCGTCTATTGCGGAAACGATTGAGAGACCGCGCCACGATTGATTTGCCGGAACAATAAAAACGTGCCGCTCTGCAAACCATCGGAGGGTTCATTGCAGAGCGGCTTTCTTAAAGCCGCGCGTATGCCTCCCGCTGTGGAATAGAAACCGCCCGATCGGCCGCGCGATGCCTTGCCGAAGTGCATCGGGCATTCCGGGTGCGGCCGCGTGTCAACAGCCGGCGTTTACTGGCCAAGTGTAAAGTCCACTGCGACAGGCACTACCGAGTCGCTATCGCCAGGGACAAACCTCCATTGACGCACCGCGTCCTCGGCGGCTAATTCGAGGATGTGGTTACCGCTGACTGGCTTCACATCCTTCACTTTTCCCTTCGCATCGACGGTGGCTTCCAGCCTGACCTCGCCGCTGATGCGCATGCGCTTGGCGATCTCGGGGTACACAGGCGGCACGCGCGACTTGACCGCGCGTGCGTCGCCCGCCAGGGCCGGTACCGTCAGCGTCACGATTGCCGCCATTGCAACCGCCTGCAGAATTCCGGATCCCAACGTACGTTTGCTATCCAACTTGTCGTGAAATTGAACTCTGTCCATGAATCCCTCCTGATGGTGAGAATTGCTCAATGACCTTATCGGCGGTGGTCCGGATGAGATCATGAAAATTTCTAAATTTGATTACCAAAGGAATGGGAAAAGTCCGGGACCACAGGCTCGTGTCCTTAGGCGGAGAGTTCGTTACCACAAGCTGGAGAAGGGCTACACTCCCGGGCTGAGTGGCCAGGGGCGGGAGAGATTGCCGATTGCGTCGAATGTGAGGTTCTGGGCTGTGCTGCGATGTTCCTCGCGCCACTCGTCGAAGAGGCGTCCGTAGCTCAGGGTCACATATTCCCCAGGATCGATGCCGAGCCTCGCCGCGGAGCGATCGATCCAGGCGGGCGATCCCTCAAGCTCCGCATAATCGCCGATGGGTGTTTCGTCGATCACGCAATGCCCCTCGCCGTCGGTCCACTCAGTGCGCCACTTTTCGTAACGAAATGCGGAAACAAGTCCGAGACCGAGAAAAAACTCGGCGAGCGCGTTGCCGTCGGCGATCGCCGTTTCCGTTTCGATGCGATGTTTATGACGGTCTTCGCCGGGGCCAGAGGTGGGCAACCGCTTGTGGGTGAGCGTCCAGCGGCCTGCGTAGCGGCGGATGCGCAGGATCTCGGTGCGCGCGCGCAACTGCCGGTCTACCGTGTCGTAGAGCACGTTGCTCTCGAAGCTGCGCGGTGTTTCCAGCCGGAATCCCGCTGGCGAAAGCCTCACGGCGAGAGCGGCCACATCGGGGACGCGAAACTTGATTTCAGTCTCAATCGGCATAGCTTCGTTGCGAGCAGCGTACTGCGAGTATACCTGCCGATAGCGCGAGCCAGCGCCGGGCGGCGACAATGGAAGAGTGAAGACCTTGCACCTGAGCGTGGATGCGAAGCACCTGGAGACGGAAGAAGCTTCTGCCGCACTCGACCGTGCAGCCGCGATTCTGCGCGCTGGCGGGCTCGTCGCACTGCCCACTGAGACCGTCTATGGTCTTGGCGCCAATGCTTTCGATCGCGATGCGGTTGTGCGCATTTTCGCCGCCAAGTCGCGGCCCTCCTGGGATCCGATCATTGTGCACGTCGCTTCGCCGGCCATGCTCGATGGGTTAGTCGCGCAGGTTCCCGCTGCGGCGCGGCGGCTGATGGAACACTTCTGGCCAGGCCCGCTCACGCTGCTGCTGCCGCGCACGGCAGCGGTGCCCGATGCCGTCACCGCTGGCCGCCCGCTGGTGGGCGTGCGCATGCCCTCGCATCCCGTGGCGATTGAACTCATTCGCCGCGCCGGTGTTCCCGTGGCCGCGCCCAGCGCCAACCGATTCGGCCACATCAGCCCCACCACGGCCGCACATGTGCTCCACGATCTCGATGGGCGCATCGATGCTGTTCTCGATGCTGGCCCATCGCCGCATGGCGTCGAGTCGACGGTTCTTGATCCTGCAACCACGCCGATGACGATCTACCGGCCTGGCGCGGTGACGATGGAGCAGATTCGCGCCGTTGCAGGTTCTGTCGAGATCTTCCGGAGCAGCGAGCCGCTGCGCGAAACGCCCGCAGAAGCCCTGCCTTCGCCGGGTGTCGGCATTCGCCACTATGCGCCGCGCGCGCGGCTGGTGCTTGTGGACGCGCCGATATTCGATGCGCTGAATCTTGAGTCGCTATTGACTGAATTGAGCGCGCGCCTGCAGGCAGCCGCAACCAGTGAGCCGGATGAGCGTGCCGGAGTGATGTTGCCTGCCGGAGCTGCGGCGCCTCAAGGGATTCCGAAAGAGCGCATCTTTCCGTGGGGACGATGGAACGTTCCCGAGGAACTTGCGCAACGCCTTTATGGCGGGTTGCGCGCCCTCGATGCCGCCGGGTGCACCGTGATTCTTTGTCCTCTGCCGCCTCCGCATGGAATTGGCGAAGCGATCTGCGATCGGCTGAAGAAAGCAGGGGCTAGAGAACAGAGACCAGGGACTAGGGACTAGGGAAGACTCATTCACTGCCAATTGCCCACGATTGCGGGCTCAGGGCTAACCACTACGCACTCATAACTACCCACCGCTCTTACCCGTTATCGCCCAGCTTATACATGTACTTGATCGCGGATTTGTAAATCAGCATCTTCGCGCGCCCGCGCACCTTGATGGAGTTTCGATCGTACCACTCGATGCAGCCTTCGATGCGTTCGCCGTCTTCGAGCACGATCACCATGGGAGTCTGCGCCTGGATCTGCTTCTGCAGATAAAAAAGCTCGGCGTGGCGATTCGGTGCGTCAAACTCCGCAGCCTGCGCCGGAAAGCGGTAAGGTTGTGCCGTGGGAAACGGCCTGGAGGCCCGCGCAGATAGACGTCTGGGCTCGGCGTTTCGCGTTTCTGGCAGAACCGAGGGCATACTCATAAAACACGACCTCTCTTATGCACCAAACATCAGAGCCAAGGCCAGGCAACGCAATACATCGAAAGCAGACTCGTACGGTCCGCACTCAGTTGCGGCGCCGGCCGAAGCCACAGATGCACAAAGACTTGTCTCCACACGTTGAAGAGGCAGACATTCCTACCTCGCTATGGGAGGCTAAGTCCAAAGGGGACCTTGTCATCGTGTGAGTACTCTTACAAGAAAGATGCCTTGTACCGTGAGGGGGTTGCACGATTATTGTGCGGGGGAAGCGCGTAGAGCGTCAAGAGGCAGGAAGTCGAAAACAGTAAACAGCGATCGGGATGATTGTTTTGCAGCAGACAACTCTCATCTGGCCGCTGATGCCGGCTGAATCCTATTGCCTACTCCCTGCGCCCTGCCTTTCCATGCCCACCGCCATGGCATCAAGCGAGAGCGAGCGCAGCAGGTTGCGGCGCATTCCCTGCTCCACCTGCACCAGCGAGCGCGCGGCGCCGTCGATCCATTCCACATCGAGGTCCGCGGCAAGGCGCGTGAGCTCTGCCTCGACATCGAGATTGCGGATCAGCGCAGGCGTTCCGGCCACGATGAGCAGTAGATCTTCGACTAGGCTGCCAAGCGCGCGCAGCAGGCTGACGGTCTTTTCCTGCCCGTCGGCGCCGGCGCGATAGGACTCAGTGGCGTGAAAGAGCGTCGAGTCATCCGGCTCCCCGAGCGCCGTACGCAAGATCGTCAGCGCGTCGTTGCGGCTGGTCAGATACGCATCGAGATCGAGCGAAAGTGCGCGTCCCACTGCGCCCTGGGCCAGGCGTGCTGCCAATGCTCGCTGCTGCGGCCTCAGTTCTGGCCGCCGCTCGGCGAGCAGCGCCTCAAGCTCTTCAGAAGGCAGCGCGCCCAGCCGATGAATCACGGCGCGCGAGCGGATCGTTGGCAGAAGCTCCTGTGGATTCTCCGTGAGCAGAATGAGCGAAGTGTGCTCCGGCGGTTCTTCGAGCAGCTTGAGCAGACTGTTCGCCGCCTCCTTCATAAACGCCGACGAGGTAAAGATCGTGAATGCGCGCCGGGCTTCGATTGGCGGGCGATAGTAAGCCACGTGAATCGCCTGCCGCACCTGGCCGAGCTTGATGAGAAGCTGCGGCGGATCGGGCGGGACGACCAGCACATCGGGATGCGTCTGCACGAGAATGCGCGTTTCGCGCTTGTCGGTCTCGCGCATGTCTTCGCGCGCCTCCACGGCCGCGGCAACCAGCGCGTCCAGGTTGGCGGCCTCCGCGATGCGCGTGCAGTTGCGGCACACCCCGCAAAAGTCGGGCAGGCCGTTCGACTCGGTGGGGTTCAGGCAGTTCACGGTCTGGGCCAGCATCAACGCCAGCGTATACTTGCCTGCCCCGCGCGGCCCGGCCAGGATCATGGAGTGCGGAAAACGTTCCGCGCTCACGCTTTCGCGCAGATGCGTAACCGTCGCCGTGTTGCCTAAAAAATCATTGAAGCCCACGGATTGAGAGTAACAGGAATGCAGGGACTAGGGACTAGGGACTAGGGACTAGGGACGGGCTTCCATGGGCGATCGGAACGGCTGTCAGAGCCGCGCGCAAGCCCGCTTCAACGGGCGCAAGAACCACCGTCGCAAACGCCGTTGATCGAGGCCGGGAGGGCATCCCAGCGGCGCAACCTGTAGAATGCAGTTCGAGAATCTCACCACGAATTCAAACGGAATTGCCTTGAAGGGACGGACGCGAGCCAGCATGCAGAGACGCAAAACCCAGAGCCTCGGTCTGTCGGCGGCGGAGTTGCGCACTTTGCGCGCGCTCAGAACGCCGGCGCGCATCCAGAGGTTCATTGACGCGCTCGCCTATCAGTACGCAGACACGGCGTGGTCGCCCCGGCATGTACTGCGCGAGCGCAAAGGCCATTGCCTCGAAGGCGCTCTGCTGGCCGCCGCGGCGCTGCGCGTCAACGGCCATCCGCCGCTCGTGATGGATCTGGAATCGGTGCACGACGACGACCACGTGGTGGCCCTTTACCGCGAGCGCGGGTTGTGGGGCGGCATCGCCAAATCGAACTTTGCCGGCCTGCGCTTTCGTCCGCCTGTTTATCGTACGCTGCGCGAGCTTGCCGTCAGCTACTTTGCGCATTACTACAATCTTCGCGGCGAATATACCCTGCGCGCCTACTCGCGGCCGGTCAACCTCGCTCGCCTGGACCGCTGCCACTGGATGACCGCGGAAGAGGACGTCTGGTGCGTGGCCGAGGCGCTGATCGCCGCGCGTCACTACCCGCTGGCGCCCGACAAGGTGACACGCTTCCTGCCCCGGCTGGATCGCCGCAGCTTCGAGGCCGGAATGCACGGCTGGGTCAGGCACTGAAGGAGTGGAGTGACTGCGGCTACAGTCCGGCGAAGAAGTCGCCCGGCAGTGTGGCTGTCACCACCACGCGGTCGCGACGCTGCGTCACCACCGCGGTCTTCAGCAGCTCCTTGAGGCTGTTGTTGGCGGCGTTTGGGGTCAGCGGCTGGGTAAAGCCGCGTGCCAGGGTGACGAGAGTCGCCAGGGCTGCGGCCTGGCTTGCCGCCGTCGCTTGGGACGGCGCAATCTCCTCGATGCGCAGGTGCAGCGAACCCGCCCATCGCACGCTGGCGATGATGGTCGAGTCGGGCTCGAGCGGCAGGGCAAACCCAAAGATGTGGATGGCGCCGCTCTCCGAGAAAGGCAGTCCGATTTGTCCCACGCCCCAGGCAAGTGAAAGCAGCGGCACGTCGTGGTAGTGCTGCTCCAATAGCGTGGAGCCAGACAGCGGCCATGCGGCGGTGCGGTGCCGGTCGATGATGGCGTGGATCTTTTCCGGCGTGGGGAAGTTCGAGACGGCGACCGTGTCATAACCGATCTGCGCCACCCGTACGGTGCGTCCCTCCGAGGGGATGCTGTAGATCGTATACCCGGCGTAGGACTCGCGCGCTGTGGCGTGCGCGTTGAGCCATGCGTTCAGCCGCTGGCCGGTGATCTTGCCCACCAGCACCATTGAGTAGGCGACGGGGCCGTTCGGCCCGTTGGGGTCGCTCATGCGGTGCAGCGCGATGGCCACCTGGTCGATGTCCCGCTCCGGGTCGATGCCGATGGCGTCGATGAACTGCTGGTAGTCGGCCGAGCGCTGGTGCGGCTTCAGATCCTTGTGAAAAAAGGCGCGGATGGGGCGCAGGTCGATGTAGACGATGCCGTCGCACTCGGGCAGCAGACGCGCGGCCTCGGGCGGAGCCTTCGAGCGCAATACCACTGCCACGGCCACCAGCAAAAGGACGGCGGCCACAATCAAAAGCGTTCTGCGCGTGCGTCGGCTCATCTTCGAGGGTTCAAAGAACCGTCTGGAATGAGCGTATCATTCGAGGCGAACGTGGGCAGGCGCTGCGGCATCTGCCCAAGGAATTATCGCGTCGAGGCGGGTGGAGCGGGCGGAGTCGTGGCCTCCAACTCGGCGCTCAGATGCAGTTTGCCACCGGTCACTTTGAGCGTCTTGGTCCAATCGGCGAACCCCTTTTTCTTTACCGTGATTTGATGGCTGCCCGGGGCGATGGAAATGGTGGAGGGCGTGTTACCGACAAATGCACCATCAATCTCGATATCCGCGTTCGGCGGGGTGGAGTCGATGGTCAGTGAGGCTTGAGCCGCGGCCGTCTGAGGGCTGGACTGACCGGACGGACTTGCGGGATTTGGAAGCGGTTCATTCTTCAGCTTTGCCAGCGAAGCATTGACACGCGTTTTTAAATCGCCCGCATCGTTGTTAAAAAGTCCGCTGTAGGCAGTCTGTACTTGCATCTCGCAACTGGCGCCATTGTCTATGCTGTTTAGCAGGACGGAATTGATGCGCTTTCCGGTGAGGTTGCCGCCAATGTTGTACGAGGCAGTCATCTCGGAGTCGCTGATTCCTATAATTCCGTATTTTCCGGAGTTTCTCAGGGTATCTTTCATGGCTCGCCACAGCTCATTACACGGGACGTTGTAAACGTCTTTGTGGGTTGAAGCAAAGGCTGGCAACGCAAGGCTCAGAAACAGAATCAAGGCAATAATTCGTTTCACGGGGGCTTCCTTATCGGGCTGAGTGAGATAATTCCATGAAGCTGCTGGCAGTTACCTGACAGCAGAATACGGCAACAACCTTCAGGTGCATTTTAGACGCGGGAGATCCCGCATGAGACATCTCCTATACTATACGTTCAGCGCGCAATGAATCCCTCAAAGTGAGGCAATGGCATCATCCAGGAAGCATCCCGATAGCGCAAGAATATTCTTGCGGGGGGAGTAGCAGGCGCGCTGCCTCGGGCGGAGCCTTCGAGCGCAATACCACTGCCACGGCCACCAAGCAAAAGGACGGCGGCGACAATCAGGAGCGTTCTGCGCATGCGTCGGCTGACAGAGGCCCATCATGAACCAGCGTGCCGTCTACACGCGCTCATGCGCACGTTGCTTCATGATGCCAATCAATTCTTCACGTTCATCGTGTCTGTGTCGACGGCCTTTTTCCCCGTGATCCCTTCCAGGCCAGTTAACAGGCCGCGGTAATCTTTCTTATTGGCTTGGAAGGCAATTCCGCCCTTTTTTCCGCTGTCGTTCCAGGTGAGACCAACAAAGTGCTTTTTAGACTTTGTGAGTGCAAGTAAAGCGCCGATGCCAAATGAAACCACCGCAACGCCTATTGCCGCGCCAACACGGCGATGAACATCCTGCCCGTAGCTGATCTCTGTAACGGCAGATGCAGGAATCGTAACAATCTCACTCTTGCCTTTCATGATGTGAATGTTATTTCCGTCAAGAACCATCGTCATGTCGTTTCCCGCTTTTGCATTCGGCAGAGAGCCACCGTCATAGGTGATCTTGTAGCCGTTATCGCTAGCGAAGACGCTAATAGGGAACAGGAGACAGAGGATGACACAAATGAGCTTCTGCATATTTAGGCACCCCAAAAACTGTTTAATTGAAAGTACCTGAATGATCTACCAAGCCGGTCGATTGCGCAAGAATATTCCTGCGGGCGGAGTAGCAGGTGCGCGGCTTGAGGCAGGGATGCGCTGTGAATGACATGTTCGCTACCCCGGTTTTCCGCGTTTGCTCCCCGCCGCTCACTGTGCTAACCTTTAATCCTGTGCCGTGCACGCGGAAAGTTGCAGTGTG
>JAJYFA010000260.1 GCA_021790995.1 Acidobacteriota bacterium | reverse complement strand
TACCGCATGCCCACGCTCTACTCGCTCGGCCTGCGCCTCGTCGATCGCGCCCGCATCTTTTTGCGGAACGCCGGCACGATCATCGTTGGCGTCACGCTCGCGCTCTGGGTGCTTGCGCATCTGCCCATCATCCAGACCGCATCGGGCCAGCTCGCCGCGCCTGAGCTTGCCCAGAGCCTCATCGGCCGTCTCGGCCACTTCATCGAGCCCGTTATTGCACCGCTTGGCTTCAACTGGAAGATCGGTATCGGATTGCTCTCAAGCGTGCTCGCCCGCGAGGTGATGGTCAGCACTCTTGGCACCCTCTACGGAGCCGATCCCAGAACCGAGACGCTCAATTTGCATACTGCGCTACAACACGACCTGACGCTCGGCGGCGCGCTCGCCCTCATGATCTTCTTCGCCTTCGCCATGCAGTGCACTTCCACCATGGCCGTCGTCAAACGCGAAACCAACAGTTGGAAGTGGCCGGCCGTGCAGTTCCTCTACATGCTCTTCCTTGCCTATGGCGCCGCCTTTGCCGTCAACCACCTCACCCTCATGTTCCTCCACTAGAGCGCGCCTTCGCCACAGATTAGGTCTGTGGCCGCATAATTTTGTGCTATCCCACCCAGAGTTGGTACAACTTCAGGCGGTCAGAGACCTAGAAGCTGCTGGCTGATCAATGCCTGCCTGAATCTGGTAGCCAGATGTCTGTAGCTGCTATCGTTTTCTTCAGGAGAACCGCTCCATGTATGTCGCCGAACTTGCAGCTCCTCTCGTCTTCCGCCTCACTGAAATGCCCAACGAAGACCCCGCTCCCGGAGAAGTCCAGGTTCGCGTCGAGTCTGTCGGCATCTGTGGCTCCGATCTGCATGCCTACAAGGAAGGTCAGGTCGGCGGAATGCCTAACGTGTACCCGATGGTTCTCGGGCACGAGCCCTCAGGCATCGTCGTAAAGACCGGCGCCGGCGTAACCGGCATCGCGGCGGGAGACCGCGGATTCTTCGAGCCTGCCCTTTACTGTTACCACTGCGAGTTCTGCATGAGCGGCCGTCACAACGTCTGCGCCAACATCCGCTTCCTCTCGAACCCGAACCATCCCGGCTTCTTCCGCGAATTCGTCAATCTGCCCGTTACCAACTTCGTTCCGCTCCCTGCATCGGTCTCATTCGACGCAGCCACTTTGGCTGAACCGCTCGCCGTCGCCGTCCATTCGCTGCGCCTGGCCTCGATCTCGATGGGAGAGACCGTCGCCGTCATCGGCGCAGGCCCCATCGGCCTGCTCACCATCGCCTCTCTGCGCGCCGCCGGCGCCAGCCGCATCTGGGCCGTCGAACCGCTGGCGCACCGTCGCGAGCTGGCACTCGCCATGGGCGCGCACGCCGCGCTTGCGCCCGAGGAAGCCGTCGCCGAGATTCTGCACGCCACCGGCCAGCGCGGCGTTGACTGCGCCATCGACTGCTGCGCCGGAGCCGACACCGTGCCGCAAGCCATCCGACTCACGCGCAACGCAGGCCGCGTCGCGCTCACTGGCATTCACTCCACGCCCACCTTCACCGTCGACGCCTCGGGTATGCGCCGCAAGGAGATTACGCTATTCAATGTGCGCCGCTCGAACCACGAAACCCATATGGCGATCGACCTGCTCATTGCCCACCCCGACTGGTTCGCGCCGCTCGTCACGCACACGCGCCCGCTCGACCAGATCGGCGAAGCCTTCGACCTCACGAGCCACTACCGCGACGGCGTAGGCAAGATGGTCATTCGGCCGTAAAAACAGTACATTCTATCGCGCGGAGTCCATTTATTCGCCGGTCCAAGTTGAATCGTAGTCCTCATGTGACTACAATGAAATTGGAGGACTTTATGGCTATTGCGGACACTTATGTTCGTGCTCGCATCGATACCGGGACGAAGGAGCGCGCAGCGGACGCGCTGGAGGCGATGGGGCTATCGATTTCGGACGCAATCCGGCTGCTGATGCTGCGCGTGGCCGACGAGCAGCGACTGCCCTTCGAGGTTCGCGTACCCAATGCGACGACGCGCAAGGCGATTGCGGAACTGGAAGCGGGCAAGGGCAAGCGGTTCCGGAGCGTAAAGGCGCTGATGGACGATCTTCATGCGGACGATTGATCGATCTTCGGCGTTCCGGCGCGACTACAAGCGAGAAGCCAAAGGGCAGCAACGGGCGACATTGGATGACAATCTTATGCCTGTTCTCACGGCGTGGCAGACGATAGGCCGCTGGAACCGAAACATCGCGACCACGACTTGAGCGGAGATTGGAGTGGCTATCGCGAGTGCCACGTGAAACCCGATCTGCTATTGATCTATCGAAAAGCTGACCAGGATGTATTGCGCTTGGCGAGGTTGGGGTCGCAGAGCGAGTTGTTCGGGTAGATCTGTTTGGGAAAGGCAAGCATGGCGAACCAAAAACCGTTAGCAAATGACGAGTGCGGGGTTCGCAAACTGACCCAAGAGGATTTCGCGAACGCTGTTCCCTTCTCCGAGCTGCCCGACAAGCTCAAGGAGCTTTTGCGCTCGCCCGAGTGCACAGCCGCACCCGGAACGGAGCCGAAGAAGAGAAAGCGGACTGCGGCGTGAGGGTTGTGCGACCCCAGGTCTCAGAGGGGGATCTGGGGCATTCGTCATTTCTAAACCGGGCCATCCGCTCTTATATTTGCTAAATCTGTCAAAGCAGTAAGTTGCTCAATTTATCTATTGCAAGATAAATGAAACCACAAAATCCCTTCTCGTTTCGCTGTCATTATAAATTACCTGCCAGGGGTTATGTGCTATCTCAGCGGCTCGCCGCAATCATCTGCGCCGCGTGCTGCAGGCTGGTGTCGGTGACCTTGGCGCCGCTCAACATGCGCGCCACTTCATGCGTGCGGGCGCGGTCATCCAAAACTCGAATGCGCGTGGTGGTGC
>JAJYFA010000005.1 GCA_021790995.1 Acidobacteriota bacterium | reverse complement strand
GCGTGTCGCCGGTGACAGCATTCGTCACCTTTACCTGAGCACCAACTACCATCGCGCCAGTGGGGTCAGTGATCGCGCCGCTAAGGGCTCCGGTTCCACCTGTCTGCGCCGATAGCAGCCCGGAGGCCGCGAAAAAAACGCAGAGGATCAACGTCGCGAATGCGCAGCGACAGGGCAAGCCGATTGGCTTGCGGACAGTTTGCATCTGTTGGGAGTAACGCATCTGAGCTATTTCCCTCCTCGAATAACCTCTGCGAATCCGGTCTAAGAAAATTCGACCAATAGTAAGAAAACCCATGCAGAAGGCAACAGGTTTTGACCGGACAGTCTTATGTCATCTACCAACATTTAGTGATTCGGAAACCCGAGGCCACGCGATGCCGATGCTCGCGCCCAAACGGCTCCACGCCACGCTGGAGTAGAAATAATCATTAAAGAGACAGTGGATTCTGTATCAGAGAGGTGGCGAGCGCCATCCGCGGTGGAGAAAAATCGGCTGCGACGCGCCATGTGCATGACGCCATGGACCCTCGGCTCAGGGGAGACCGGCGTGAGGCGCAGCGACCCTGGTCATGAGGATGGCGGAGTGATGGTGCGCCGCCGCCTCTGCATCGTCAAAGGTGGGCGCTGCGCAGGCAAAGAGAGTCCGGCCGTCGGGCCCTCCCAGCATGCAGGCGAAGGCACACAACTCATTGGTCGAGAGCTCTTCGAGAATCGTGCCGCCCTCGGCAACCCGTATGAGGCGCCGATGGAGGACATCGGCGACCCAAACAGCTCCCTCCGCGTCGAGACAGATCCCGTCGGGTGCGACTTCTGCTTTCTCCAGAATCCGACCCACATCGGTTGTGGCAGGAGCATCGCCGAAGGCAGCCCAGATGCGGCGGTCCGTCAGCCTGCCTGCGGAGACGGTGAAGGCGCTCAACCGGTTTGCCATGGTCTCGGCAATGATGAGCGTCCGGCCGTCCGGCGTGATCGCCGCACCATTGGGAAAGGCGAGGTCATGGGCGGCAATTGCAGCCGTTCCATCGCTGTCGACGGAGATCAGCACGGTGGAGGAAGCCGGTGCGCCAGCAAACAGGTCAAATCCAAAGTTGCCAACCCAGGCGCGGCCCTCGGCATCGACAAGCAGATCGTTGAGGTCTCCGCAGGCAAGCGTGCTCAGGTCGGCGTGCTGGACGATGGATCCATCGTGCTCGCGGCGCAGGAGCTTGCGATCGCGCATGGAAGCGATCAGCAGGCTGCCGTTGGGAAGAAAGCCCAGCCCAGCGGGACGCCCAGAGATGCGCGCGTAGCTTTCGACTACGCCATCGATGGAAACTGTCAGCACGCTGTGGGTATACCGGTCCGAAAAATAGAGGCGGCCGTCGCGCCAACGCGGGCACTCCGCGAACGAAAGGCCATCGAGAAGAGTGACAAATGCGGGCATTCTAGTCCCCTGAAGCACTTGATCGATTGCGGTGCGCTGCATTGCGATCTATTTGCTTCCCGATGCAGCGCAGGAACAACCTGCGACTTGGGTTCCGCTAAAGAACTCCGCGAAGGCCGGCGGTGTAATTCATCAGGGCAGCATGGGACGTAGATCCTGCGCAAATTGCACCTGGCATCCTGTCCGCTTTTGCACCTCTTCCAGATTCACGCCTTCGGCAACCTCGTGCATGACGAGGCCTTCCGCGCCAACCCGGAACCACCCCAGCTCCGTAACAATGTCATGAACCACCTCTTTCCCGGTAAGCGGCAGGGAGCATTGCTCGACGATCTTGAAAGACCCGTCTTTGGCATTGTGCTCCATGGCGACAATCACGCGGGCGGCGCTGGCCACGAGGTCCATCGCGCCTCCCATGCCCTTCACCATCTTTCCGGGAATCGTCCAATTCGCCAGGTCGCCCCGGCAGGAAACCTGCATCGCTCCGAGGATACTCATGTTCATGTGGCCGCCGCGGATCATGGCAAATGCCTGATCGCTTCCGAAGAAACTGGAGCCCGGAAGAATGGTCACCGGCTGTTTGCCGGCATTGATCAAGTCGGGATCTTCCTGGTCCGGAGCCGGTGGTGGCCCAATTCCCAACAATCCATTTTCCGATTGGAAGAGGACCTCCACTCCTTGCGGCACGTAGGCTGCGACCATTGTGGGCAGGCCAATGCCTAGGTTGACATAGAACCCATCCTTGAGCTCCCTGGCGATCCGCCGGGCGATAAGTTGCTTGCCGTCCAATGCTCAACTCCTTTCTGCAAAGCCCTTTGGGGGATTCGATCCGCTAGCGCAACGATGCTCTCGCTCAGAAGTGATATCCGCCGCCGCAGATGAGAACTTCACCCGTAACGTAGTCCGATAAAGGAGAACAAAAGAACAGCACCGCGCCGGCTGCTTCTTCGGGCGTTCCGATGCGCCCCAGCGGACACGCTCCTGCGATCGAATCGAGCACCGCGGGCTGGATGCCGATGGGAAGCTTCTTCCCGGCCACGGAGATCGACCCTTCGGGATTGAGTGGTTGCGTCATCCGCGTCTCAATCAGACCAAATCCAACCGCATTCACGTTGATGTTGTACCTTCCCCATTCCTTGGCGAGAGTCTTGGTCAGCCCAATCACTCCGGCCTTGCCTGACGAGTACCCGGCCTGGCCGGCATTGCCGTCGGTGCCAGAGATCGACGTGATATTGACCACCTTGCGCATCACGCGGACACCAGCCGCGATCTCGCGTTTGGCGGCGGCGCGAAGATACTCAGAGGCGGCGCGCAGGATGCGGAAGGGCGCGACAATGTGGATGTTCAACATGGCTAGGAACTGCTCGTCGGTGGTTTTCTGGATCACGCCATCCCAACTGAAACCGGCGCAGTTGACCACAATGTCGATCGCGGCGAAGCGGTCGAGCGCGGCATTCACAATCTGCTTAGGAACGGCAGGCGCCATCAGATCGCCGCAGTACAAGGCAATGCGCTCCGGATGAGCCACGGAGGATTGTGCCTCCTGCAAGGCTTCTCGATCCAGGTCGCATGCCAGCACCTGCGCGCCCGCAGAAGCCAGACGCCGTACGATGGCTCTTCCAATGCCTCGTCCGCCTCCCGTAACAATCGCCACTTTGCCAGTCAGGGTAAACGGCGCCTCCGCCATTGCCGTACTCTTCTCGTTCATGACTGCGCGTGCTCCTTGATAAAGCGCCATTCGATGGGTTTCGTAAATTCCGGCCCCACAACCACTCGGTCGACATAGATTCCTGGGGTCACAATTTCATCGGGATCCAGACCGCCCGGCTCGACGAGCTCTTCCACCTCGGCGATCGTGATGTCTGCTGCTGTGGCCATGGCCGGATTGAAGTTTCGCGCCGTTTTGCGGTAGATCAGATTGCCGTGGCGATCGGCCTTCCATGCCTTGATCAGCGCGACGTCCGCGCGCAAGCCGCGCTCCATCAGGTAGGATTTGCCGTCGAACTCCCGCACCTCCTTGCCTTCGGCCACGACGGTGCCAACTCCGGCAGGAACGTAAAACGCGGGAATGCCCGCGCCGCCGGCGCGAATGCGCTCAGCGAGTGTTCCTTGCGGAACGAGAGTGAGGTGCAAGTCGCCGGCGATGACGAGCTTCTCAAGCAGGCGGTTTTCGCCCACGTAACTGCCAATGTGCGAGGCGATGATGCCTGCCTCGAGCATCAGTCCCATTCCGCATCCGTCGACGCCCATGTTGTTGCTGATGGTGTGCAGCCCCTTGACGCCCTTGCGAATGACGGCCGCAATCAGGTTCTCGGGAATTCCGCACAGACCAAATCCGCCCAACATCAGGGTCATTCCGTCCCGCAGATCCGCAACCGCGGCATCCGCAGAATTGACTACCTTGTTCACTCGCTTCTCCTTCCGTCGAGCGCGCCGGCACCGGCGGACGCCCCAAATATCTTAGTTGGCAGGCAATGGGCCTTGCTGTGTGCCAACCGGACAATCGGTTGTCGCCATCCGACCGAGCCTGCGAGCAGCCTCCATTGAACCGTTGCGCGCGGGCGGCGCGTCACGCAACCGAAATCACGATGGCGATTCCCATGCCGCCGCCGATGCACAGGCCGGCGACACCATTGCGTTTGCCGCAGCGCCGGAGGGAGTGAATCAGCGTGACGAGGACGCGGGCGCCCGAAGCACCAATCGGGTGGCCGAGAGCAATGGCGCCTCCACTGGGATTCACTTTGGCTGGATCGAGTTCAAGCCTGCGGAGAACCGCGATCGACTGTGCGGCAAAGGCCTCGTTCAATTCCAAGAGATCGATTTGGTCCGCGGTGAGACCAGCTTTCCGCAGGGCGATGGGTACGGCTGCCGCGGGACCAAGTCCCATCACCTCCGGAGCGACGCCCGCCACGGCATACGAGAGAATACGCGCGAGAACGGGAAGTCCGTGCGCCTTTGCGTATGCGCCGGTCGTGAGCGCAAGCATTGCGGCGCCATCGTTCAGTCCGCTTGCGTTTCCGGCGGTGACCGTTCCGTTCGCTTTGAAGGCCGGCTTCAATTTGGCCAGGGCTTCAAGACTGGAATCCGCCCGCGGGTGTTCATCGGCCGCAAACTCGACGGCGCCTTGCTTCGTCTTGATCGGAACGGGGACGATCTCCGCGGCGAAGTGTCCCTCGGCAATGGCGCGGGCTGCGCGCCGCTGGCTCTCCAGGGCAAAGGCATCCTGCTCCTCACGCGTGATGCCGAACTGCTCGGCCACATTCTCCGCGGTGATTCCCATCGCGTAGCGCAGGCCCGGGTCGGTCACGCCTTCACTGAGGATGCTGTCCACCAGTTCGCCCGATCCGTATCGGTATCCCGCGCGTGCCTGCGCAAGAAGATAGGGTGCACGAGACATGCTTTCCGTGCCGCCAGCCAGATAAAGCTCTCCGTCCCCACATTGCAATCCCTGCACCGCGGTCACTACCGCCTGCAGACCGCTGCCGCAGACACGGTTGACGGTCTGCGCCGTCACACGATCGGGCAGGCCGGATTTCAACGCAATCTGGCGGGCGGGATTCATGCCGCCACCCGCCTGCAGGACGTTGCCAACGATCACGTCGGCAACATCCTCGACCGGCAAACCAGGCAGGATCGCCTGCGTCGCTGCAACGCCCAGGTCAACCGCAGAAGTGTCCTTCAATGTTCCCTGAAAAGTGCCGATGGCTGTGCGCTTGGCTGCCGTAATCACGAACTCTGACATAAGGCTCCGTTCTAGGATGGAATGAATAAGAGGCAGGTCGCTTCCTGGTCCCAGCCCCCGGCAACGTCAAGCCCTGGCCCGGCGGCCCTCATGTGACGCCGGAACCGTTCCATGAAGCCTGAAGCTCGCTTGCCTCTTCCATATGGAATCCTACTTGTGCATAATGAATTGCCATAGGTTCAATTCGGACGCGGGAAGGTTCGTATCGGACAGTGCTCCGCTATGATGGAACTACCTCTTTGGAACGAAAAACGGTATGCACCCTATAAGCTTGCGGCCCTGGTCGACGTTCTAAGCGATCAGGGAATTGCGCCCGACGCAAGCCTTTCAGGAACCGGCTTGTCCCTGGAAAGCCTCACCCAGCCGCAAACCCTTACCTCGATTCGCCAGTACATCACGGTTTGCAACAATGCCCTGGATCTCTCCAAAGACCCGGAGACGCCATTCCGCGTAGGCAGCCGCATTCCGCTTTCAGCGTATGGGATGTACGGTTTCGCGCTGGTGTGCAGCCCGACGATTCGGGAGTACTTTCAGGTGGCCGTCAAGTATCACCAGCTGGCGACCCCGCTGCTCATCATGTCATGGCACGAGGAGAAAGACTCGGCTTCGTGGATTCTGGAGATGAACCCCGCTTTCACGTACACCAATTCCCTGATGCGCTTCGTCACCGAGCAGCACCTGACGCAACTGGCCACCCACCTGAAGACCGTGATTGAACCCGAACGATGCCATCCGCTGCGGGCAAGGTTGCCCTATGGCCCCCCGCGGCATGTTCATCTCTATCGACGCTATCTGAACTGCGAGCTGCGGTTCGGCGAGCCGATTTGCGAACTCTCGTACCCGCGATCCATTCTTGCCGAGAGGCCGCGCATGGCGCACAGGCTCACGGCAAAGCTCATGCAGGATACGTGCGATCGCATTCTCGGCGCAGTGAAGACCTCGACCGGCATCTCCGGCGAGGTCTATCAGGTGATCGCCTCGACACCGGGGCATTCCCCCACGATGGAGCTTGTGGCCCAGCGGATGGCGACGACCGTTCGGACTCTACACCGCAGGCTTCAAGCCGAGGGCGCATCCTTCACGCAAATCCTCGATGACGTCCGCTGTAATCTTGCCAAAGAATATCTGCGCTCCACCAAGCTCAACATGGACGAAATCGCTGACCGCCTAGGTTTCAGCGAAGCTGCGAACTTTCGGCATGCCTTCCGGAGATGGACCGGCAGCACGCCTGCCCATTACCGTGGCTAAGCATCATCGTGCACCGCGAGCCAACGCGGCCAGCCCATTCACTCTTCCGCATGAACTGACTGGCGCCCACCTGCCGAACCGGGACACAAGCGGGAGGGTTCATTCTCGCTGAGAGAGCCTCGTCACGGTGTTCCGGCCCGCTTGCCGGTGCCGGAGTTCCCTCCGGAAAAGGTTACGTGGTCCATGTTCAGTTGAGGGTAACTTGGTTTCCAGGTGGTGCGGTGGATCCGGGCCCGCACGACGTCATCCCAGGTAATGTATGGATAGAGTTGGTGAGCCTTGGCTTGCTCTTCAAACTCTGCCTTGAGCCGCGCCAGCTTCTCGGGATACTTCTTGGCCAGGTCAATTCGCTCGGTGGGATCGTCGTTCAGGTTATAGAGCTGCCAGGCATTTTCGTCGAAGTCCGGCTTCATTGGCCATGTCCAGGTGATCCAACCGCTGGGATACGCCAGTTCGGCCTTCCAGCCATGGTCGTAGATCGCCCGCGAACCAAAGACATAGTAGTACTGGACGTTGTGGCGGGATGGCGCCCTGGCATCGTTGATCGAGTAGGCAAAGGAATTGCCTTCGATGGGAATCTGCTTGACTCCCTTGATGGCGGCGGGAGCCTTCACGCCGGCAAGATCGAGTGTCGTGGGCAGAACATCGATGACGTGGGCGTATTGAGCGCGGATTCCGCCCTTGTCCTCGATCCCCTTTGGCCAGTAGACAATCAGCGGATTGTGCGATCCTCCTTCCGCATCGGCATCCTGCTTCCAGTCCTTGAATGGGGTGTCCATGGCTTGCGCCCATCCCAGCGGATAATTGCCCTGCGTGGCTTGGGGCGTGCCAATCTCCCCGATTCTCGCCAGATTGTATTTGATGTTCTCCTCGGGCGGCAGACCGCTGGAAAAGAGCGGCCGATCGACATCGCCATTTAACGTGCCTTCTTTGCTGGCGCCATTGTCGCCAATCATCACGAAGATGAGCGTATTGTTCAGGATGTGCAGCAATTTGAGATGACCGATCAGGCGCGCCACCTCATAATCCGTATAGCTCAAGTAGCCTGCGTAGACTTCCTCGAAGCGCGCATAGAGCTTCTTTTCCTCCGGTGACAACTGATCCCATGCCTGCACGTTGGGGTTGCGATCGTGGAGTTTGGCATTCGCCGGAATCACGCCGAGAGCCTTCTGGCGTTCAAATACCTTCTCCCGGTAGACATCCCAGCCCTGATCGAATGTTCCCTTGTATTGATCGCTCCAATATCGATCCACCTGGTGTGGAGCGTGCGTGGCGCCAGGCGCGTAGTAGAGGAAGAATGGCTTGTCGGGCGCGACCTTCTCCTGGCGGTCAATGTAGGAGATGGCTTTGTCGGTAATCTGGTCGCTCAAGTGACGGCCATCGGGTTTGACGTGCTCCTGATCCTCCACCAGATTCGGCTTGTACTGGTCGGTTTGGGAACCGAGAAATCCGAAAAAGTGATCGAACCCCATCTGCGTTGGCCAATGATCGAAGGGGCCGGCATCGGTCATCTCTTCGTCCGGCGTCACGCCGTATTTTCCAACAGCGAAGGTGTTGTAACCATTGGCGCGAAGAATCGCGGCGATGGTTCCTGCGGAAGCGGGAATTCTTCCGTCCCAGCCAGGAAAGCCGGCTGAGAAGATGTCGTGCGAGAATCCCGCCTCGTGCACAGTGGAGCTATTCCGGCCAGTAAGGAGAGCAGCGCGCGTGGGCGCGCAGATGGCGCAGGTATGGAAGTTGGTGTAGCGCAAACCGTTCGCGGCCAGATAGTCGAAGGTCGGGGTAGAAATCAGCCCGCCGAAGGTGCTCGAGGCGCCATACCCTACATCATCGAGTAAGATCCAGATTACGTTTGGAGCGCCGTCCGGGGCCTTCACGGGTTCAGGCCACCACTCTTTCGACTCGGCGAGAGTTCTGCCCACGACCCCCTTATAGGGCTGCGCGGTTTGAGCGTTCAGCACGAGCTTCGCACTTGTCGCGGCAAGGAGCGTCGACGTCAGCGCCCTCATGATGCTCTTCTTTTTCACGATGATCCTCTCCTCAAGCACGTTGGGAAATTGATGGGATGCCAGCCCGAGGCAATCGCTCACGTATGGTAAGCAAAAGAAATCGGAAGGCGACAGGTCCAGGCCGGACAGTTTTATGTCGCTTCTTGACTCCCTCGGTTCTTGGGGTTTAACAAGGCTGCCTCATGCCACCCCAGAGGGACCGCAAGCCGCGCGGGTAAGTGCAATTTACAAAGCACGATTGCGTGGCAACAGGACGGCGCATTCGCGCGATGTCGCAACAGGACATGAACATGTCCGCTGGGAACCTGTCGAGGTTTGTTTTCCGCATCCTATGATCGTCCGAATACTATTTCAGTGGCTCAAAATGGCAAAGAACGCTGACAAGATTATCGTTAGTTGTGCAATTACCGGCGGGGTTCATACTCCGACAATGTCGGAGTATCTGCCAATTACTCCGGCGCAGATCGTCGAGAGTGCAGTTGAGGCTGCCGAGGCCGGGGCTGCGATCCTCCACCTGCACGCCAGAGATCCCGAAACCGGCAAGCCATCGGGAGATCCTGCTCTGTTTGCGCAGATCTGCCCGGTTGTGGCGGCGCGCACCGACGCGGTCGTCAACATCACCACCGGCGGCAGCACACACATGCTGATCGAAGAGCGGCTCGCCTACCCTCTCAAGGCCAAGCCCGAGATGTGCTCGCTGAATATGGGATCGATGAACTTTTCCATTCATCCCCTGGCGGAGCGGAGCGCCGCGTGGCGTTTCGACTGGGAGAAGCCGTACATCGAGGGGATGAAGGATCTGGTATTCAAAAATACCTTTTCGGATATTGAATACATCTTTCGCAATCTGGGAGAAAGCGGCACGCGCTTCGAGCTCGAGTGCTACGATGTTGGCCAGCTCTATAACCTTGCTTACTTCGTGGAGCGCGGTATGATCAAGCCGCCCTTCTTTATCCAGGCGATCTTCGGGATTCTGGGCGGACTGGGGCCGGATCCGGAAAACTTGCTTGTCATGCGATCCACCGCCGACCGGTTATTCGGACGGGAAAACTATCAGCTCTCGATTCTAGGCGCAGGCCGCCATCAGATGTCTCTTCTCACCATGGGAGCGATCCTGGGCGGAAACGTGCGCGTGGGACTCGAAGACAATCTCTACATCGGCCCCGGCGTCAAGGCGACGAGCAACGCGGCGCTGGTGCGCAAGATCCGTCGCATCCTGGAAGAACTCAATTTCGAGATTGCTACGCCCGCTGAGGTGCGGCAGATGCTGCAACTGAAAGGCGCGCGGAATGTTGCCTTCGCGGAATCGATGTAATGCGGGGGCAACTCATTTAAAGGAATGAGAGAAGTGGACGAGAAAGCAGCAGTAAGTTTTAAAGAGCGGCTTTATCCTTCGCCGGGACTGCGCGTGCTGGTGACCGCGGGAGCTTCCGGCATCGGAGCCGCCATTGCATCGGCCTTTATTGAAACAGGCGCGCAACTTCATATCTGCGATATCGACACCGCCGCCCTGGCCGCATTCCACCAGCGATTCCCCGGCTGCCACACAACGACCGCGGATGTGGCGAATGAGCCGCAGGTCGAAGCGGTGATCGACGCCCAGCGCAGCAAGTTTGGCGGCCTCGACGTTCTTGTGAATTGTGCCGGCATCGCCGGCCCCACGGCAGGGGTGGATGCCATCGGCGAACAGGATTGGCTGCGCACCATCGACGTCAACCTGAACGGGCAATATCGGTTCTTGCATCACACTGTTCCGCTGGTGCGGGAATCCCAGCGCCCCAACATCATCTGCATCTCCTCGGTTGCCGGTCGTCTCGGCTTGCCCTGGCGCACGCCGTACGCTGCCACCAAATGGGCCATTGTCGGCATGATCAAGTCACTCGCCATCGAACTCGGGCCGGAGGGTATCCGGGTGAACGCCATTCTGCCCGGCATCGTGGAAGGGCCTCGAATGGATGGTGTTCTCCGTGCACGCGCCGAACTGGCTGGCGTCGTCGAGCCGGCCATGCGGCAGGATTATCTCAAGAGGATCTCGCTGCGCCGCATGGTCACCGCGGACGATGTTGCGCTCATGTGTCTGTTTCTTTGTTCTCCGGCCGGTCACAACATCTCAGGTCAGGCAATCAGTGTGGATGGGAACGTCGAGTATCTCTAGCTGGCGCGCGGATTCATGGATGAATCGGCTGTGCACAAAACCTTCTCGCGGGTTGCAGGGCCGAACGTTTGTGTGTTTGGCACACCGTGTTGTGCGGAGTTTCTTGCGCCGCACCGTGCCACATCCTTTCCGCGCTTTGTTGCGGAAAGGATGGGAAAGTGTGATGCAAATCATAAGGGCCAGATCAATAACTTCAAGCATTCGCAATGCGAATGTCAGGGGACCGGTGATCAGACTTCGGACAAAGGCCGGCACGCTCGCTCTCACGATGTTTGCGACGATGTTCGCTAGTGCAAGCGGCGGCCAGATCGCGGCGCAGACGCGCGTGCGTGATCGGTTCGTCAAACGCGAGGAGATCCACTTGACGCTTGGTGGCGCGACCTATCGCTACAGTGGTCCGAACATCGAGTGGCTCGGTATCGAGGCCTATGGCCCCGACGATTCCATGGGGCCACGTTACCCCTCGCATCTTGAAGTGGACGACGTGCTCGACACCGCCGAGATGATGGGAGCGCGAGTTGTGCGGTCGCAGACTCTGGGTGACAGCGTGGGATGCGACCTCTGCATCGAACCCCGCGTCGGCGTCTTTAACCCACAAGCTTTCCAGGCCATCGACTACGCCATCGAGGCCGCCCACCGGCGCGGACTCCGCCTGATCATCACACTGGCCGGCGACTGCTCCAACTGCGAGCAAAGCGGTGAAGGCGAGTATGTCCGTTGGAATGGGCGGCAGGATCTCAAGCAGTTCTTCACGAATCAGCGGATCATCGCCAGCTTTGAGCAGCATATCGGCGCACTGCTCAATCATAAGAATGCGCTCACCGGAATCGCCTATAAGGACGATCCCACCATATTGGCCTGGGAAAACTGCAATGTATGCGGCCTGAGCGCGCTTGGTCCCGAATTTATCCGGAATCCTGCGCCGTATCTCCGCTGGATCGACACCATCGGAACCTACATTAAGTCCATCGATAAAAATCATCTCTACGAAGACAACAGCGGCTTCTTTCTCTTTGACCGCAGAGCGCTGGATGCTGAAACCACCGACATCGTGACAGCCGAGTACTACCCGCACTGGGATGCGCTTTTTGGATTCGGGCAGAAGACAACAGCGCAGACCTTCTCGAAGCATGCAGCCATGGTGACCGCGAAGGGCAAGGTGTACGTGGCCAACGAGTACGGCTGGGACGTTACCGACTGGCCGGCACGCTCTGAATTCGAGGCTGTTTTAAAGGCGCTGGAGGCCGACCCAAAGATCGGCGGCGACGGCTTCTGGGCTTTGCAGGCGCACGCCGACAAATTCGGCTGGCAGCCGATCTCCGCACCCTCCAACAGCGCCGCCTACTCGCGATGGGGCGAAACAGGCCAATGGTGGTCTCTCTTCTACGGTGGCGTCAGCACCTTGATCAACTCCGCCCAGGAGATGCAGGCTCGCGCCGAACTGCTCCGCACGCATGCCTTTGCCATGGCGGGTCTGCCCGTTCCTCCGCACCCCATTCCCGCCCCTCCAACGATCACGTTCAAGGGCATCGGGATCCTGGGGTGGCACGGCTCGCCCGGCGCCGTCATCTACAGCGTGCAGCGCCGTCCGGGCGATTCGGCGAAGTGGGTGACCGTCTGCGACCGATGCGCCACGGACGCCGATACACCCTGGGTGGACGCAAGCGCGAAGAACAGCTCGCTTGTAACCTTGTTGACCACCCGCTACCGTGTGATCGCCTACAACGCCGACGGCAAAGCCAGCGAGCCTTCGGCAGAGCGTTGATGCGCCCAGACAGAGACCGATGGAAGCAAATCCTTCCCTGACGACGATGGAGCAAACCGGCCAACCAGCGGCGCCTGGAGCGCATGCCTGGCTGGCTCTCGCCGTCCTGTGCGGCATTTACATCCTGAACTTTCTCTCGCGGCAACTTCCGGCCATTCTCGCCAAGCCGATTGAGGATCATCTGCATATCTCCGACGGTCAGCTGGGCCTGATCGGCGGCTTCTACTTCGCTCTCTTTTACTGCTGCATCTCGATCCCGGTCGGCTGGCTGGCCGACAAGACCAACCGGGTGAGAATCCTGGCCGCCGCCTGCGCCATCTGGAGCCTGGCTACCATGTGCTGCGGTATGGCGGCAGGATATCTGGAATTCGCAATCGCGTACATGACAGTCGGCTTTGGCGAGGCCGGCGGTGTTCCGCCGTCGTACTCGATCATCACCGACCTGTTCCCCACCGGACGCCGCGGAACCGCGTTGGGCATCTACAACCTGGGGCCGGGAATCGGCGCCGCGCTGGGAATCGCCTTCGGGGCTTCTATCGCCGCCGCATTCGATTGGAGGTACGCATTCCTCTTGCTGGGTGGCGTCGGCTTCTTCGCGGCAATCGGCGTTCTGCTCACGGTGCGGGAGCCTCGGCGAGGTGGCCTCGACCACATCGCTGAACAGGCAGCCGCCGCGAAGCCCGGATTTCGACAGACGTTCGTCATGTTCTTCTCACGACCACCCCTTATCCTGGCGGCTCTCGGATCCGGCGCCACCCAACTCATCACCTACGGCTTGGGCAACTTCACGGTTCTGTTCCTCATGCGCGAAAAGGGAATGGTGCTCACCCAGGTCGCCGCCTGTTACTCGGTGGCGGTTTTCGTCGGGATGAGCGGGAGCATGTTTGTCTCCGGCCGGCTGATCGACCGGTTTACACACACATCGAGGCGGGCCTATGGCCTCATTCCCGCTGCCTCGCTCGTTCTTGCTATCCCGCTCTATCTCGGCTTTGTGCGGGCGCTCACCTGGCGGATTGCGTTGCTGTTCCTCTCCGGCACGATGTTTCTGAATTACTTCTATCTCTCCTCCGCGGTCACCCTGGTTCAGGAGGAGGTGCGCCCGGATCAGCGGGTGATGTCGGGCGCATTGTTGCTGCTGGTGATGAATTTCATTGGACTTGGACTCGGTCCCACCTTCGTAGGCGCGGCCAGCGACTTCTTCCATAAGAATCATCCCGTTCACTCGTTGCAGATGGCCCTCTACGCGCTCGCGCCGTTTTACCTTGTGGCCATCTGTCTCTTCTTGAAGTTGGCTGACGTACTTCGCAAAGAAAACTCTCCGCTTGGAGGAATGGTACGATGATGGCACTCTCTCGCTTACTTCTCTGCTCCGCGACGGCAGTTTCTATCGCCTTCACTCCCTGGAGCTCTGCCCAAAGGAGTAAAACTATGCCTGCTCCATCGAATGGCCAACTCGGCCCGGTTGTTAGCGCCCCTGCCGGCAAGGTGGAGGGACAGATGGAAGGGAAATTGGCGGTCTTCAAGGGCATTCCTTTCGCGCTGCCGCCGGTGGGTTCTCTGCGCTGGAGACCGCCCAGTCCCATGCCGCGTTGGAACGGCGCAAGAAAAGCCATCGACTTCGGGCCCGCCTGCATTCAGCTCAAGCCTCAACTCTCCAATATCTACTCGCGCGACCCCATGCCCATGAGCGAGGACTGCCTCACGCTCAACATCTGGACTCCGCGCAACGCGCACAATGCCCCGGTTTTTTTCTGGATCTACGGAGGAGCGCTAACAGGCGGCGCCAGCCGGGAGCCCTTCTATGATGGCGCCAGGCTTGCTGCCCAGGGCATCGTGGTCGTCACCATCAACTATCGGTTGGGTGTCCTGGGCTGGCTCGCGCATCCCGAGCTGAGCAAAGAGTCGCCCCTGGGCATCTCCGGCAACTATGGCTTGCTGGACCAGATTGAGGCTCTGCGCTGGGTGCATCGCAATATTCCCGCATTCGGCGGCGATCCCGCGAACGTGACCATCGCAGGCGAATCCGCCGGGGCGTTGAGCGTGATGTACCTGTTAACGTCGCCACCCGCTCGAGGCTTGTTCTCGAAGGCCATCGCGGAGAGCGCCTACATGATCTCAACGCCGGATCTGAAGCAAGCCAAATACGGTATGCCTTCCGCGGAAGAGAGCGGCATGAAGCTCGCCGCGGCCTTGCACGCGCCCAATATCGCCGCGCTGCGAGCCATGGACGCATACAAATTGACGGAAGAAGCGACCATGGCGGGATTCGGCCCATGGGGCGCGATTGATGGGCACGTGCTGCCGCATCAACTGGTCGAGGTATTTGACCATGGCGAACAAGCGCCGGTTCCGTTGCTGACTGGCTTCAACAGCGGCGAGATTCGTTCTCTGAGGATTCTTGCCCCGCACCCGCCAGCGAGCGCCGCCGAATATGTCAGCGCGATTCACGACCGGTATCGCGATCTGGCCGATGAATTTTTACAGCTCTATCCTCCCGGCAACATGGAGGAGAGCATCTTGGCCACCACGCGGGATGCGCTCTATGGATGGACGGCGGTTCGGCTCGTCAAAAAGCAGACTGCCCTCGGGCAGCCATCGTTCCTTTACTTCTTTGACCACGGTTATCCCGCCGAAGATGCGGCTGGCCTGCACGGCTTTCATGCCAGTGAGCTGCCGTATGTCTTCGGAACTCTCGATGCTACTCCGCCGCTCTGGCCCAAAATCCCGAACACCGAGGAAGAGAGGAGGCTTTCCGGCGCGATGATCGGCTATTGGATCTCTTTTGCACGGACCGGCCACCCAACCGCCGCAAATGAGCCCGCCTGGCCGGCCTACGGATTGACAGGCGCTTACCTGGACATCGCAAATGCGCCGCGACCTGCCAGTCACCTCATGCCTGGGATGTATGAGCTCAATGAAGAGGTTGTTTGCCGCCGCCGAGCCAGCGGGCGCATCCCGTGGAATTGGAATGTTGGCATCGCCTCGCCCAGGCTTCCAGCCCCGCAGGCGGGCTGCAAAGAATCGCGGGAGTCCGAAGTTAAGGCCAGATGAGAGTCAAAGACGGTCCCGCTCGAATGGTGACGGCACCCGGATGATTCGTCACCTTGTTGAATTGATCTGCCGCGGAGGTAACCATGTCGAAAACGATCACGATCGCATTGGCGATCGCAGCCGTATCCTTTTCTGTCGGGCAGCGCCAGCGGCCGAGAATCAGACCAAGGGGCATCAGGCAGTCAGGCGTCCTACTCGACCTTCTCCAATGAGCACTTCTGCTCGACCTGGGAACCGGTCCTCAGACTCCGTTGAGACCACCCCAACAATTCACCGCGAGGGTGACCACCTTGGGATGAATCGCCTTAGCACAACTTCCTCAGCTTGGGCCCCCTAAAAAATCAGCGACTTTTTCGGGGTGGCAACTTCTGAAAAAACGGCAAAAAACGCTTCGCGATCCGCCTCTAGGTGTTCGGCAGAATCGTACCGGCGTTCATGCGATTGCTCTGGCTGGAGGCTCTCGCAAGACACACTACCCCTGCGCTCGCACATGCACCGGATCGCGGAGCATGTGCGGAACGGGCGGCCAGCTTTGTGAACTCCTGAATTGCGCCACCCGCGACTCGGATGAGGCCTGGCCAGCGCCAAGAGAATTATGCGTACGGGTACAGTTGGCGTTTGAAGTTCTCCAGATGCCCCATGAGCCGATCGTGCTTGCGCTCGTCCTCGATCAGGTACTCCAGCAGTTGGCGCTGCGCCACCAACGGGCAGTTGCGGCTCGCATTCTCGGCCAACTCAATGGCTTTCTTCTCAGCGTCGTCGTGGGCTTTGAGTGAATCCCAGATCTCGGCCAACTCCTCGGGACGGAGGGTGAAGGATTCCTTCTCCAGGCTGTCGAGGATTGCCTGCTGGACGCGCTTATGGATGACGGAGTCATGCTGAATGATCTCCATCACCAGCCGGATGAGCACGTTTTGCGTCTTGCCGATGATCTCGGTGGCATGTGCAATGCTGCCGTCCTCGATCTTCTGCCAGTCGCGCAAGGTTTGCTTAAGCTGCTCTAACTCCTCGGCCTTGGTCTTCTTCTTTGTTGATTTCATAGGATTGCGTTCCTTTTCGAACGGAAACGCTCGTTCATGCGCCCTCGCTGCTTGAAGGCTGTTGCCATGGCAAACCGCACATGATCGGTTATCCGTTGGCGGTGATTATACAACCGGCTGCAAAGAAATAACCTATCTGCTGTCACGGCGATCGGCGAGGATCCATCGGTCCGCCTTCCAGGACTTTGGGCGCGCCCACGCGCTTGCCGTGCTCCCGCCTCATCGAAGTTTCATCCCGGCCTACTCCCGCCGGAGATGATAGGAGGTTCTTCCCTGGGATTGAAGTTTCCATTCTCGAAAGATTCCGAAACTGGTTGTAAGAATGGCGCTTGAGCGAAATCGTTCAAGGGAAATGCTTCAGGGGCTAAAGCCCGCGTATTTTATCGGTTTTATCGGTGCAACTGAGGTTGCGCCCGCTCAAGACAGCGGCTGCGGCTGAGTTTCTCGGCAGCGTGTGGAGAGCTGCGCTACAGCGCGTTCCTGCTTGTTTCCTTGGCCCATCTCATTCTCTTCGCACGAGCGCCTTTCTCAAGTTACTGGGCATCCATCCGATAAGGATCTTGAGTGTCCGCAGTTCGCCGTGCGAGCGCGGCCCGGGGACAAATGGGAGCCATGGACGATCTGACGAGGGAGTTCCTGATCGAAAGCCAGGAGGGCTTGGACCGCATGGAACGGTGCCTGACCGAACTGGAAGAGCGGCCGCAGGATAAGGGCCTGCTGGCAGAGATCTTCCGCTCCGTGCACACCATCAAGGGAACTACGGGATTCCTGGGCTACAAGCGGCTGGAGAAGCTGGCGCACGCGGGCGAGAACCTGCTGGGCCATCTGCGCGACGGCAGGGTGATGGCCACGGCCGAGGTGATCACGGCGCTGCTCAAGCTGCTCGATGGGCTGCGCGATCTGCTGAAGACGATTGAATCCGAGGGCAGCGAGGGCACGGCAGACGATGACGAGTTGATCGTGCGGCTCGAAGGGTTGCAGGCTCCCGCGCGCCAGGCAAAGGCGAAGAGCGCCGTGCGAGCGCAGCTTGCCAGCGAAGCGGATACGGTCCTGGATACTACCGAAGCTGCTGCTCAAGCAGCCGAGGCGGCTGTTGCAGAACCGAAGGTCGCAGTCGCGGAGCCAGCCAGGGTTCCGGTTGCGGCTGTCTCCCCGCCGGAGCCGGAGTTCACGGAGGCGCAAGCGGATGCGGCAACCCTCACGCCGGCCGAAGCCTCCCGGGCGCGCGCGCAGGGGGCGGCCGCGGAAAGTACGCTGCGGGTGGACGTGGCGCTGCTGAATCGCTTGATGAACCTGGTGGGCGAGCTGGTGCTGACGCGCAACCAGGTCTTGCAGGCGACGGCCAGCGACCCGAACATGACGCTGCTCTCGCGCCGCCTCGATATGGTGACGGCGGATCTGCGCGAATCGGTGATGAAGGCGCGCATGCAGCCGGTCTCGAATGTCTTCTCGAAGATGCCGAGGCTGGTGCGCGATTTGACGCACGTGCTGGGCCGGCGCGCGCGGCTTCAGATGGAGGGCCAGGAGACGGAGCTCGACAAGAGTCTGCTCGAAGCCATCAAGGACCCGCTGACACATGCGGTACGCAATGCGCTCGACCACGGCATCGAACCGCCCGCGGCGCGCGCGGCCGCGGGCAAGGATCCCGAGGGCACACTCGTGCTGCGCGCGGCGCAGGAGGGCAGCCATGTCGTCATCGAGGTCTCGGACGACGGCGCCGGCATCGCGGCCGAGAAGATTCGCGCGAAGGCCATCGAGCGCGGGCTGGTTTCGGCCGAGCGTGCGGCGCAACTTGGCGAGCGCGAGCTGTTGCAGATGATTTTTTTGCCTGGCTTTTCGACGGCTGCTCAGGTGACCAACGTGAGCGGGCGCGGCGTGGGCATGGATGTGGTGCGCACGAACGTGGAAAGGATCGGCGGCAAGGTGGAGATCGATGCGCGCGTGGGCAAGGGAACGACGCTGCGCATGCGCATTCCGCTGACGCTGGCGATCATTCCGGCGCTGATTGTGCGCTCGATCGGGCAGAGCTTTGCGCTGCCGCAGGGGGCGCTGTCGGAGCTGGTGCACATTCCGCCGGAGCGGGCCGCTGCAGCGATCGAATGGATGGAAGGCGCGCCGCTTTACCGGCTGCGCGGGCGTCTGCTGCCGCTGGTGTTTCTTGACCGGCTGCTGATGCCTGGACACGAGTGCAGACTTTCGAGCGAGCGCGACAACTTTATCGCCGTGCTCGATGCCGACGGACGGCGGTTTGGACTGATTGTCGACTCGCTGGCCGATCCGGAAGAGATTGTGGTGAAGCCGCTGAGCGCGGTGTTGAAAGATATTGGATTGTTCTCGGGCGCGACCGTGCTGGGCAACGGCGATCTGGCGCTGATTCTCGATCCGGGATCGATTGCCGTGAAGACCGGCGTGACCATGAGCAATGAGGAAGACGCGGCACAGGCGGCCGAGGATGAGAGTGAGAGCGATGCGGCCCGCATGCGCTATCTGCTGGTGGAAGTGGCGGACAGGCAGGCAGCGGTGCCGCTGGGCGACGTGCTGCGCATCGAGCAGCTGCCGCTTTCGCGGATTGAGTACATCGGCTATCGGCCGGTGCTCAACTTCGAGGGGCAACTGCTGCCGGTCGAAGACTCAGGCGGCATACTGGGCGCGGCCGCGGGCAATTCCGAGACGCAGATTGTGGTGGTGGTGTGCCGCGACGGCAACCGCCATGTGGGCATCGCGGTGTCGCACGTGCTCGATGTGACCTCTGGCGGCAATCTGTTCGAGGCCGGGACGGGCGCGCGCACCGAGGGCGTCACGCTGCTCAAGGAGCGCGTGACGGGCGTCGTGGATCTGGGCGGCGTGCCGCCGCTGCCCGCGACCGGGCACACGTCTGAGAGCTGGCAACCAGCCGCGGAGGCAATGGCATGAGCGCGGGAGGAAAAGGGGCGCATCGCAAGCAGAAGAATGAGGCGCTGGTGGAGATCTGTTCGGTGCGAGTGGGCAAGTCGCTGTTCGGCGTGCCGATCCAGCACATTCTGGAGATTGTGGGTTCGACCCGCCCGCGGCCGATTCCGCTGGCGCCGGGGTTTGTGGGTGGGCTGGTTCACTATCGCGGCGACGTGCTGACCACGGTGAGCCTTCGATCTCTGCTCGAGCTTCCGGCGCTGGAGGGCGCGCAGGACATTCTGGTGCTGGAGAGCGCGACCGGATGTTTTGGGCTGCTGGTGGACGCGGTGGGCGAGGTGCTGACGGTGGACGCGGTTGACTACGAACCCAACCCCTCGACTCTCGATGAACGCCGCAGGGCGCTGCTGGCGGGCGCCTACAAGCTCAAGGACAGCCTGCTGGTGATGCTCGATCCGGAGCGGCTGGATCCGGCGCGCTTAGGCGAGGCCAAGGCGGCATAGGCGGCCCGGAAAACGGCGCCAGGAGGAATCACATGCGAGCACTGATCGTCGACGACTCGCGCTTTGTCAGGAGTTATCTGCGCGGCATGCTTGAGGAGAATGGCATCGTCTGCGAGGAGGCCGCCGACGGCCGCGCGGGACTGGAACAGCTGCGCGGCGAGAATCGCTTCGACCTCGCGCTGGTGGACTGGAACATGCCGGTGATGAACGGCCTGGAGATGCTCAAACAGCTTCGCGCCGAGGGCTTCAACGACCTGAAGGTGCTGATGGTGACCACCGAAGCGGAGAACGGCTACATTGTTCGCGCTCTCGAGGCTGGAGCAGACGAGTATTTGATGAAGCCCTTTGATGACGAGGCTCTGAACGAGAAGCTGGCCATGCTCGGCCTGGTGGAGGCATGACCGATGACGGCCGCGAGCCGCGCCAGAGTTCTTGTGGTGGATGATTCCGCGGTGATGCGGAGTCTGCTGCGGTCTGTCATTCTCTCCGATCCCGGCCTGGAGATGGCCGGGACCGCAGCCGACGGCCAGTCGGCGCTTGCGTTCCTGCGGCTGGAGCGCGCCGATCTGGTATTGCTCGATGTGGAAATGCCGGTGATGGATGGGCTGGCAACACTGCGCGAGTTGCGCGCGCGCCGGTACACCATGCCGGTAATCATGTGCAGCTCGCTGACCCGGCACGGTGCCCGCGTGACGATCGAGGCGCTGGCCGGCGGGGCGAGTGACTATGTTGCCAAGCCGGCGGGCCAGAGCGGACGCGAGGCGGCGACTCGCGCGCTGGCGCAGGAGTTGCTACCCAAGATTCGCGCGCTCACGGCGCACAGCGAGGCGCGCCACGCGGCTGCCGTTGAGCCGTGCACGGTGCTGCCTATGCCGCCGCCTCTTTCGGCGAGGCCGCAGGTAGTGGCGATCGGCGTTTCGACGGGCGGCCCGGCAGCGCTCGACGTTCTTCTTCCGCAGTTGCCGGCGGGATTTCCGCTGCCGGTTTTGATTGTGCAACATATGCCCGAGATGTTTACGAGGCTGCTTGCCGAGCGGCTGGGCCGCCGCTGCGCGTTGCGGGTATGCGAGGCGGCGGAGGGCGCGCAGGCGACGGCTGGATCAGTCTATATCGCGCGCGGCAACTGGCATATGGAAGCGATGGCCGCGGCGCGTCCCGGTGCGCCGGCTGCGCTGCATCTGACGCAGAATCCGCCGGAGAATCACTGCCGGCCCGCGGTCGATACGCTCTTTCGTTCGACGGCGCGTGTTTACGGCGCCGGGGTGCTTGCGGTGGTGCTAACGGGTATGGGGTGCGACGGCCTGGCCGGCGCGCGCGCGATCCGCGAACAAGGCGGAACCGTATTGGCGCAGGATCAGGCCACGAGCACAGTGTGGGGCATGCCTGGCGCCGTGACGCAGGCCGGACTGGCGTACAAGGTGCTTCCGCTGGCGGCGATTGTGCCCGAGATTCTGCGCGTGGCCGGGCGCGCCAGTGCGCCGGCGGCCGAAGTTCGCAATCTTGCACGGATGGTGATTTAGCCATGGAATCAAATGCCTATGTCGACTACGGCTATCTCCGCCAACTTGTTTTCAACGTGTCGCAGAACGTTCTCGATGCCTCACGCGACTATCTGTTTGAGACACGTCTCACCAGGGTTTTGCGTAATCAGGGAATGTCTCACCTGAACGAGCTGGTGCACAAGCTGCGGGCGCAGAAGGATGCGGCGCTCGAGCGCGAGGTCGCCGAGGCGATGACGATCAACGAGACCAGCTTTTTTCGCGATCTGCGTCCCTTCGAACTGCTGCGTCAGGAACTGCTGCCGAAGATCATTGAAGCGCGCCGTTCCCGGCGCACGCTGCGTCTGTGGAGCGCAGCCTGCGCCACAGGCCAGGAGGCATGCAGCCTGGCCATGCTGTTGCTGGAGCATTTTCCGATGCTGGTTGGCTGGAGCATTACGATCGAAGGCACCGATATTTCGAGCGAGGTGGTGCAGCGCGCGCAGGCCGGCCGCTATCAACGCATTGAGATTAATCGCGGGTTGCCCGCGCGCCATCTGGTCCGCTACTTCGATCACGTGGGCGAGGATTGGATTGTGAAGCCGGAGGTGCGCAAGCTGTGCTGCTTCCGCCAGGCGAATCTCTGTGGGCCGTCACTGCCTTTCAAACGCGCCGGCGATTGCTTCGACGTGATCTTTCTGCGCAATGTGATGCTCTATTTCGATCTGCCCACGCGGCGCAACCTGCTGGCCGGCATTCATCGCCTGCTCGCGCCCGACGGCGTGCTCTTTCTCGGCTCCAGCGAGCAGCCTGCGGAGATGGCGCTCTGGACGCCAGTGCTTGCCGGTGGAACGTGCCACTTTCGCCCGCGGCAGCCGAGTTAGAAGCCGGGTTCAGGTGTCGAGGTTCAGTGAACTTTCCGCTCCGCTGAGCAACCGCTCGACCTCGTCGTGCAGGCGCGCGGTGATCTCGGCTTCGCTTTCTTCGGGGCTGAAGCGGATGGCTTCGCCAATCCGCACTTCGAGAATGCCGGAGCGGAACCAGCGGCGGCGGCCGGTTTTCATCTCGCCCAGGCCGCGGATGGCGGTGGGCACTACCGGCACGCTGCATTGTTTTGCTAGCAATCCGATGCCGGGACGGAAGCGCGCCAACTGTCCCGCAGCCGAGCGCGCGCCCTCGGGAAAGACCATGACGTTGTAGCCGCGGTCCATGGCCTTGCCAGCGTGCGCAAAGCTCGCCTGAAAGTCGCGCTGGCGCGGCAGAGGGAAGACGTTGAAGAGCGCCGTCACGAGCCAGTAGGCCGGCGGCCCGAGCAGATAGAGGCCTTTGCGCCCCGGCAGCCAGTCGGGATTGCGACCGTGGCGGTAGTCGTCGAGCATATCGCCTGCCATGGCCACGGCGAGGCGGCGGCGCAGCGCGCCCGGTAGCGCGTATTGAATCAGCGGGCCGTCGTAGGCGGTTACGTGGTTGCCGACGATGAGCAGTGGTCCCGGGGGCAGCGACTTTGCGGGGCCGACCACTCGCGGCGCACCGAGCAGCCACGTGAGCGGGCGCTGGACCGCTTCAAGAAACGCCACACGCAGCCACTGGAACGGCATCCACCAGGGCCACTCGGGATAGATGTAGCGTGTGCGCGGCGTTGGTGGTGTGCTCGTCCCCCGATCTCCGATCGCTGGCCTCTGTTCCTTCGTTCCTTGTCTCCCGGTCGCTGCCTCTTCTCTTCTCTGTTCCCTCGTTCTCTCGTTCCCAACGAGCTTTCGAAGTTCACCCAGCGTCTGCACCTCTTCGAGCAGTCCACTGCCCTCGACGATTCCCAGCCGATCTTCGATGGCCGCGGAGAGCTGCACGCGGCCCAGGCTGTCGAGGTGAAGATCTTCGGCAAGCCGCAGTTCGTCGCCGACGCCGGGGTGCGCTTCGCCCGTAATTTGCGCAATGAGAGTGAGGAGCCAATCGGAGGAGGGTCCGAAGGCGTCATCCGCTTTGCTCTGAGATCCGCTTGTGGGCGCGGCCGCCGCGGCCTGGATGCGAGCCAGCCACGCGGCTACGGGTTTGCGGCGCACCTTGCCGGTGGAGGTGCGCGGCAGGTCTGGCTCCGGCCACAAGACCCAGCGGCTGATGCGCTGAAAGTCGGCCAGGCGCGCGTTGGCCCGCGCGATAGCTACCGCGGCCTGCTCACCCGCGCCACGGCAGGCGAGGACTGCGCACGGTTCCGGGCCGGTGGGCGTCTCCATCGCGACCACTGCGCAGGCTGCGACTTCTGGCTGCTCCTCGATGGCGGCTTCAATATCTTCGGGATAAATGTTGAGCCCTGCCGCGGTGACAATGACTTCACTTTTGCGGCCGAGGAATCGCAACTCGCCCGACTCCTGGCGTACGGCGATGTCACCCGTCGCCAGCCACTCGGCTTGGCGCGGATGGATCTTTCCGCCTTGCCATGTGGCGCTGGAGATCACGGCGCCGCGCACCAGCACCTCGCCGTCGGGACCGAGCTTCACTTCGCGGCCTGCCATGGGTTTGCCGATGGTGCCCTTTGCGACGTGGAAGGGATGGTTGAGCGTGATGAGCGCGGTGGTCTCGGTCATGCCGTAGCCCTGAATGAGGACGAATCCGAGCGCATTCCAGAACTGCTCGAGAGGACCGGGAAGCGCGCCGCCGCCGGAGACAAAGGCCCAGAACTTGAGGCCAAAGGCGCGATGCACCTTGCGGAAGCGCCACCAGCGTTGCCACGCGTTGAGTTTCTGCGAGCGGGCGATGCGATCGCCGAGGGTGGGATGCGCGGCTTCGATGTGCGCCTTGAGCAGCGCAAGCACACGCGGCACCGCGGCCAGCACCGAGATACGCTCACTGCGGATGAGCTCGACGATGCGCGGCGCGGCGAGCCGGTTCTCGAAGTGCAGTTCAACCCGCAGGATCGGCGGAATCCAGAGGCCCATCGCCTGGCCGAAGACGTGGCTTAACGGCAGCGTGTGCAGGATGCGCAGCGGATGGACCAGCCGCTCATAGCGCATATAAGGCTGGGCGCCATCCTCGATCGGTTCCACGTTGGCCAGCACGTTGCCGTGAGTAATCACCACGCCCTTGGGTTCGCCGGTGGTGCCGGAGGTGAAGAGAATCTCCAGCGGCGTTTCGCGATTCAGTCCAGCGACGGCGCCTATCTGTGTGGCGGGAAGACGATCGAGCCAGTCTTCAAAAGGGAACGTGGGGATTTCAGGCTGCGCGGCGGTCAGCTTGTTGAGAAGCAGTGCGTCGCCCACGGCAAGTTTGGGATGAACGTCTGCGGCGACGCGTGCGGCAAAGTCTGTTGCACCGGCGGCGTCAAGCGGAACGGCGAGCACTCCGCGCAGCAGACAGCCGTGAAAAGCTGCGATCCATTCGACGCTGTTCTCGGCCCACAGCAGCACGCGGTCGCCCTGGTCGATGCCCTGGCCTGCAAGGAATGCGGCAAAGCGGCCGGCCAATTGCGCCAGTTCGCCATAGGTTGTCGCATGGCGGCGGTTGCCGCGGTAATGCACGACGGCGGTTTCGCGGGCAATCTTCCTGTCCGGCCGTTGAAAATCGTCGATCAGTGTCGCCAGATTGTCGCGCATGAAACCTTCGGAAAGCTCAATGGTAGCAGCGTTGACGGTCTGCGGCGTTCTGCGGGAAGGCGTGAGCGAGAGCTATGCAATTCACCATCTTCGATGGAGTGATTCAATTGCCTGGTGAGCAGCGCCCTTTTGAAGGCGGCGCTCTTGCCAGAGCCGGCAACGATCGCGCTCTGTTGTCTGTTCTGCGCTTTTCGCTACAATCCGATCTGTGACGACAAGTCTCTTCGACCTTTACAAGATCGGCGTGGGTCCCTCCAGTTCGCACACGATGGGGCCGATGCGCGCCGCCTGCCGCTTTGTCCGGGAACTGGATCGCGACGGTCTGCTGGGCGGCGCGATGCGTGTGGAAACGGATCTCTACGGCTCGCTGGCCCTTACCGGCAAGGGCCACGCCACGGATCGTGCGATTCTGCTCGGACTTGAGGGGAACGAACCCGCGGCAATTGACCCAGCCGCGATTGAGTCCAGCGTGGCAGGGATTCGCGACTCGCGGCGTATCCAACTCGCGGGGAAACACGCAATCGTATTCGACGAGCCAAGCGATCTTCTCTTCCACCGCGATCAGATGTTTCCTCCGGGAGCGCGGATGCAGCATCCGAACGGTCTCCGGTTTACCGTTTTCGGAAGGGATGGAGCGATCGTTGCGCGGCGCATCTACTTTTCCATCGGCGGCGGATTCATTGTCGAGGATGGAGAGACCGAAGCGCCGACGCACGCGTCCGAGGTTCACCTGCCCTTTCCGTTTCACAGCGCGGCGGAACTGCTTGCAGTGGCTCGCGCGCACTCGCTCACGATCGACCGGGTGATGCTGGCCAACGAATGCGCGCGTCTGCGGGCGCTCGATCCCGGCGCGAGCGAAACATCGCTGGAAACGCGCGTAAGAGCGGGCATCGAGCACATCCGGCAGACGATGCAGGAGTGTGTGGAGCGCGGCATGGCGGCTGAAGGGATCTTGCCCGGAGGTTTGGAGGTGCGCCGCCGCGCGCGGCGACTGGCCGAACGCTTGCGTGAACGCGACGCGAGCGGCAAACCGTGCGATCCGCTGGCGCCACTCGATTGGGTGACGGTCTACGCCATGGCGGTGAATGAAGAGAATGCAGCCGGCGGCCGCGTGGTGACTGCGCCGACCAACGGAGCTGCCGGCGTGGTTCCGGCCGTCGCGCTCTACTATCGCAACTTTGTCGAGGGATCGAGCGATGAGGGCCTGGTGCGCTTCTTCCTTGCGTCGGCGGCGATCGGCGCTCTCTACAAGGAGAACGCCTCGATCAGCGGCGCGGAGGTGGGTTGCCAGGGCGAAGTGGGCGTTGCCTGTTCGATGGCCGCGGCGGGACTTGTGGCTGCTCTGGGCGGAGGCGACGGACAGGTCAATAACGGACGAATCGAGCACGCTGCCGAGATTGCGATGGAGCACAACCTGGGCATGACGTGCGACCCTATCGGCGGGCTGGTGCAGATTCCGTGTATCGAGCGCAATGCGATGGGCGCTGCCAAGGCCGTGCAGGCAGCGCGCCTGGCGATGAACGAACCGGAGACGCACAAGGTCTCGCTTGATCAGGTGATCCGCACCATGTACCTGACCGGCCTCGATATGCAATCGCGCTACAAGGAAACGAGCCTCGCTGGCCTTGCGTTGAACGTGATCGAATGCTGAAGGCAAGCGGCGGAATCAAGCAAACACGCGGGAAAGAGCGATGCTGCGGATCGGAAAAATTGCAGCGCTCATCCATCCATTGCAGTGCGCGAGAGAGAAGATTTCCATCCGCGCGTCGAATTTCGACTTCGATTTCCTCGGTGAGTGGAATCATCGGCAGGAAGCGTGTTGATCTTTTTTTCACTCTTACGTCGTTTTTTTCTTGACATCGATGTTGAGTGAATCTATACCTTTTTTCAACTGCAATTTCTAAATTGCAGAATCGATGCAACCCATCGAAAAGGGAGAATAGGCAAATGGCAACCAAAAAGGCACCCGCCAAGAAGGCAGCCGCTAAGAAGGCACCGGCCAAGAAAATGGCCGCCAAGAAGACCGCGAAGAAAAAGTAGCGGATCGAACAACCCAAAAGGCAACACTCAAGGGGGACGCTTCAAAGCGTTCCCCTTCGTGTTGTGTGCCATAGAATTACGCGCGCAGGGCAAAACGCCGTACACTGCATGTGGAAGAACACGGGAGAGCAAGATGACCCGCCGCCGCTGGATCGCCGAGCATTGGGATGAGGCCACAGCAACAATCGAAGGCGCGCAAGCCGAGCACCTGGCACGGGTGCTGCGCGCACAACCGGGTATGGAATTCGATGTGGTGGCAGGCGGGCGCGTTTTTCATGCCCAGGTCGCCGCAGTGACGCTGGCCGGAGAGAAAAGCGAGGTTCGCTTCAATCTGACCACAGAGGTCCAGGCGGATCCCGCGCTGCCGGTAACGCTGGTGCTGGCTGTTTACAAGTTCGATCGCATGGAGTGGGCGATCGAAAAAGCGACGGAGCTGGGTGTGGAGGCGATTGCGCCGGTGTTGGCGCGCAGAACCGAGAAGCACCTGGCGCAAGCCGCGGAGAAGCGCGCCGAGCGATGGCGCCGCATCGCGCATGAGGCCGCGCAGCAGGCGCGGCGCTCCGACATTCCATTGATTCACGATCCTGCTCCGCTTACGCATCGAGTGCGCGCGGCTTCAGCGGCCACGCGCATCGTGCTCGCCGAGCAGGAGCGCACGACGACTCTTTATCATGCGATCGAGGAAGCGATCGCCGCGGCCAAGGATGAGATGCCGCAGCTCGAAATCGCCATCGGACCCGAAGGTGGATGGGCGCCGGCAGAAGAGGCGCTCTTTGACGCTAACGGCTGGCGCGCGGCGTCGCTCGGGCCGCGCATCCTGCGCGCCGAAACGGCCGCTATCGCCGCGCTGGCCGTCATTGCGGCGTGTCTGGAGTAGCCGCGGCGTTCACTGTGGAAATCGCGAGCGTAATTCGGCGCATGGCAACGCACTTAAAAGTGCGCGCAGTGCACCAGCAGTCCTGCGAGCGCCCCGCCGGTGAGTGGGCCGAGGACGGGGATTGGCGCATAGCGCCAGTTGGATCCACCCTTGCCGGGAATGGGAAGCACTGCGTGGACGATGCGGGGCCCCAGATCGCGCGCCGGGTTGATGGCGTAGCCCGTGGTTCCACCGAGCGAGAGACCGATGCCCCACACAAGACTCCCGACCAGCCACGGTCCGACTCCCGCGACCGGTCCGTTGAGAGCCACGCCGTGCGAGAAGATGGCATCGGCCACAATGACGAGCACCATGGTTCCGATCACTTCGCTGGCGAAGTTCGCCAGCGGGTTATGCACAGCTCCGTTGGTCGAAAAGATACCGAGCTTGGCCGCGGGATCGGGAGTCAGCTTCCAGTGTGGCGCGTAATGCAGCACCACCAGCGCGGCGCCGCTCATCGCGCCCAGCATTTGCGCGGACCAGTAAAGGAGAACCTGTTGGTAATTTCCGCTGACGATGGCGGCGGCCAGCGTGATCGCCGGGTTCAGATGCGCGCCGGGACTGCCGAAGGCCTGCGCCACCAGCACGCCGCAGAGCACAGCCAGAGCCCACCCGGTGGTGATCACGATCCAACCGGAGTCTGCCGCATAGGATTTGCGCAACGTGACGCCGGCACAAACGCCGCTGCCCAACAGGACGAGAATCATCGTCCCCATAAACTCACCGAGCCAGACTGAGTGCATCGAACCTTCCTTGCCGGATATCGACTTGCCGGAATCCGCGCACAGGTCCACGCGTTGGCTTTGGATCGGGAAGCATTCCGCAGCTTGATTTCCGGATTGCAAGCATTTTCTACTGTTGAGGCTGCGTTCGCCAAGCGGAGAAATTGGACGGACTGTTGGCAGTGGCCAGTTGTGTCGGCGAACCTTCAAGGGTGGTGAGCCAACAGATCCGGTTTGGATTCGCGGGTGCGGACGCGGTTTTAGAATGACGGAAAACAGATTTTCGCGCGGAGCTGATCATTCATGGCGCAGGTTGTCTTTGTTGGTCTCTCGACCATCGATCTTGTTTATCGCGTCGAGGAGTTTCCCGCGGCGAACACGAAGGTGGCCGCGCAGAGCCAGAGTGTTTTCATCGGAGGGCCGGCGACGAATGCGGCGATCGCCTGCGCTCACCTTGGCGCTGAAGCGACGCTTGTGACGGCGGTTGGGCGCCATGCGCTGGCCGGCGCGATCCGTGCGGAACTGGAGAAGCATGAGGTTCGGCTCGTCGATCTGAATCCCGATTTTGACGATGTGCCGGCGATCTCGGCGGTGACGGTGGACAAGGCCGGCAACCGCAACGTCGTTTCCGCGAACGCGGTGCGCATTCCCGTGTCTTCGTTGCGGGTTGACCGGGAACTTTGCCTGCAGGCGCGGGCTCTCATGGTTGACGGCCATTTCATGCAGGCGTGTCAGGCATGGGCAGCGGCGGCACGGACGTCAGGAACGCAGGTGGTTTTCGATGGCGGAAGCTGGAAGAGCGGAACAGATGAGCTGCTGAAGAGCGTTGACACGGCGATCTGTTCGGCAGACTTCAGACCGCCCGGCTGCCTGAGTGTGGACGATGTGTTTCGGTTTCTGAAGAATGCCGGCGTTCAGAACATCGCCATCAGCAATGGCGCCGGGCCAATCCGGATTCTTGCCGGGGCATCGTCCGCGACCGTGCATGTTCCGCATGTGGATGTGGTGGACACGATGGGCGCGGGAGACATTCTGCACGGAGCTTATTGCCATTTCGCGTCGCAGGGGTTTGGTTTTGTCGATGCCTTGACGCGGGCCGCCGCGATCGCATCCGAGTCCTGCCGCTATGCGGGGACCAGAGAGTGGATGGTGCATCCGCTCGGCGGCTCGTGATCGGGTGGTGCGGAAGACCGGTCGCGAGCGAAGAATCGGCGCTACCATGGATAGGCATGAGGGGGACACGTGTGCGAAAAGCAGCGGCAATCTGCATGGGTGCAGCGGTGGCATGGACTGCGGTGACGGGCGCGGCGGGGCAATCGGCGCCGTCGAAGGCAACGGGCCACTGGGCGATTGTGGTTCACGGCGGCGCAGGCGACATCGAACGCGCCAAGCTCGGGCCCGAGGGCGACAAGGCGTATCGCGCGGCGCTGACCAAAGTGATTGAAGCCGGGGCCGCGGTTCTCAATCGCGGAGGGTCTTCGCTTGATGCTGTCGAGACCGCTGTTCGCATGCTGGAAGACAACCCGCTCTTCAATGCCGCGCGCGGCGCGGTCTTCACCGCCGATGGAAAAACGGAGCTTGATGCCGCCATCATGGACGGCGCAACAATGCGCGCGGGCGCGGTGGCCGATGTTTCGCACACGCGCTATCCCATCACGCTGGCGCGCACGGTCATGGAGAAGACGCCGTACGTTTTGATGGTGGGTCCAGGCGCCGATGCCTACTCCGTGCATGCCGGCATGGAGCAGGAGCCTGCGAGCTACTACTTTACGGAGAGCCGGTGGCAGTCGCTGGTAAAGCAATTACAGAAGGAGGGCCGGCCAATTCCGCCGCGGCCTGCGGGCGTTCCGCCGGAAGGCGGCATCGTACCGGTGGCGCAGTGGCAGGAGACGGCCGGCACGCGCCGCTATGGAACGGTGGGCGTGGTCGCCGTGGACCGCAAAGGGAACGTGGCGGCCGGCACCTCGACCGGCGGATTGCAGGGCAAGATGCCTGGCCGCGTAGGCGACTCGCCGCTGGTCGGCGCGGGAACTTACGCTTCGAACCAGTCCTGCGCCATCTCGGGCACCGGCGTCGGCGAGTACTTTATTCGCTACACGGTAGCGCGCGACGTGTGCGCGCTGGTGCAGTACAAGGGCTACACGCTGCAACAAGCAGCGGACGCGGTGATTCAGAAGAAGCTCAGGCCGATTCACGGAGATGGCGGAGTAATCGCGGTGGCCCCGGACGGACAGATGGCGTGGAGCTTCAACACGCCCGGCATGTTCCGCGCACGGCTGGCCGAGGGCGGCAAGGTTGAGGTACACATTTACAACGACGAGCCGTGAAGTGGATCGAGAGCGAGCGGCGAGCTGAGCGCGCTTGGCAGCTTCCGATTCAGCGCCTTATTTGATTGTCTCGAACCGATCCCATGGGCAATTGCACACCGGGCAGCGCTCGTGTTCCTCGGGTGTCTCCGAGGTGTAGCCGCACACCGGGCACACATAAAAAGCCCGCGCTTCGCCCACCCACGCATTTTTCTTCCGGGCTTCGACAAGAGCAATCGCCTCGCCGTAGAGCCGGGCGTGAGTCTTTTCGGCTTCGAGCGCTCCGTGGAAGGTGCGGATAGCGGCGTTGTTCTTCCGCTCCGTAGCCTCCGCCAGGAATCCGGGGTACATTGTGTCGATTTCGTACTGCTCGCCGGCAAGCGCAGTCTTCAGGTTATCGAGTGTGTTCTTTACCTCGGCCGCGTGAATTTCGCATTTGGCCTCACCGCCCAATTGCTTGATGACGCGGGCATGATTTGCGGCATGAATCTGTTCGGCGCGCGCAGCCGCGCGGAACAGACTGGCGGCTCCGCGCCATCCTTCGGCGTCGGCCTTCGCCGCAAACGCGGTGTACTTGGCATGAGCATTCGATTCGCCTTCGAAGGCGGCCAACAGGTTCTCTACGGTCTTCGAGTTTTCAACGGCAATTGACATTGGCATCTTCTCCTCGTTACCTGGCTCAAGAGCCTATGCGGGCGCGGTTCTCCCTTGCAGTGACGACTGCCACAGGAGAGAGAGCGAGTGCTTTTGCGCAGCGCATCTGCGGGACAACGCGGGCTTCTGTAAAATATCGGCATGGAAACCATCGCGTATAACCTGCCTCAGAGCCATATTCCGCTCGCCTGGTACAACATTGTTCCCGATCTGCCGTCACCGCCGGCGCCGCCACTGCATCCCGGCACGTTGCAGCCACTGACGCCAGGCGATCTGGCGCCGCTGTTTCCCATGGCGCTGATCGCGCAGGAAGCGAGTCAGGAGCGCGAGATCGAGATTCCTGGAGAGGTGCGGCAGATTTACGCGCAGTGGCGGCCATCGCCGCTGATGCGTGCAAGGCGGCTGGAAAAGGCGCTCGATACGCCAGCACGCATCTACTATAAGTACGAAGGTGCGAGCCCGGCCGGCTCGCACAAGCTGAACACCGCCGTCGCGCAGGCCTGGTACAACAAGCAGGAGGGCGTGACGCACCTTTCGACGGAGACCGGCGCCGGGCAGTGGGGATCGGCGCTGTCAATGGCCTGTGCGTTTCTCGGGCTCCAGTGCAAGGTCTTCATGGTGCGGGTGAGCTACGACCAGAAGCCGTATCGCCGCGCCCTGATGGAAGCCTTCGGCGCATCGGTCACCGCCAGTCCCAGCCCGCTTACCGATGCGGGCCGCGGAATTCTCGCCGAGCATCCCGACTCGAAAGGCTCGCTCGGTATCGCCATCTCCGAAGCCGTCGAGGTGGCGGCCAAGGATCCCAATACCAAGTACGCGCTGGGCAGCGTGTTGAATCACGTACTGCTGCACCAGACGGTGATCGGCCTGGAGGCGATCGAACAGATGGCGATGGCAGGCGACGATCCCGACGTAGTGATCGGCTGCACAGGCGGCGGATCGAACTTTGCCGGGCTGGCGCTGCCCTACCTGGGCCGCAAACTCAAAGGAAAGTCACACGCGCGCGTCGTAGCCGTGGAGCCGAACGCCTGCCCCAGCCTGACCAAGGGGCGGTTCACCTACGACTTCGGCGATACCGTCCATCTGACGCCGCTGGTGAAGATGCACACGCTGGGAAGCACTTTTGTGCCTCCGGGGTTCCACGCGGGAGGTCTGCGCTATCACGGCATGGCGCCGCTGGTTTCGCATGTCATCAACCTCGGACTGGCCGAAGCCGTGACCGCGCAGCAGCTTGACGCCTTTGCCGCGGGGGTGCAATTTGCCCGGGCAGAAGGCATCATTCCCGCGCCAGAGTCGAATCATGCAGTGTCCGAAGCCATTCGCCAGGCGCTCGAAGCCAAGGCTGAAGGCAAGTCACGGACCATCCTTTTCAACCTGAGCGGCCACGGCCACTTCGACATGCAGTCCTATATCGACTACCACGCCGGCAAGCTCCAGAACTACGACTATCCCGAGGAGGAGATCGCCATGGCGCTTGCGGGGTTGCCCGTGGTGGGGTAGTTTGGACAGAGAGTCGTTACAATAGAGAGATGGCTCAGACTGGATGCTGAGGCAAGCCGTTTTGCTGGTTTATGCGTCAAACTCCCAGCCGGTGTGTAGGCTCTGCCTATCTCGCACCACTCAACCCAGAACAAGACTGTCAGGGGGACGAATTCAAATCATGAAATGCAGGCGGGTCGCATTTCTTTCCTTTATTCTTGCCGTGGCCGGCGTCGTCTTAGCCGTGGCCGGCACCGCTGCTGCCAATGCGCAGACGGGCAATGTGCAGCCACCAAAGGCACAGGCGCAAGCAAAGCAGATTGACTTTGGTGGTAGTGTCTACGAAGCCTTCATGAGCAGTTCCACCGGTCATGGGGTGACACAAACTCCGAAGAACTCGATGGGCGGCTTATTTGAATTGCACTACCTGAAGAGCCGCTATCTGGGCTTTGGCGGGAGTTTATCCTTCAATTCAGTCAATGAAACCTTCGTGAGCACCCCAAACTCCACATGCGGTAGCGCGTGTCCAACAACGACAGTCACGGGCAAGTCGATTGTGTTCGATTTCGATTGGATCCCGTCGGTGAAGATCGGACGGCTTCGGCCCTTCGGAATCGCCGGTTTGGGCTTGTCGGTGATCCCGGGCAATCTCAGCACCTATACCGTGAACACCGTGATGAGGCCGACCTATGTATTTGGAGGCGGAGTGGATTATTCGTTGACATCTCGATTAGGTGTCCGCGGTGAGTATCGCTACAACCTTTACAAGGCGCCCAATCTGTCCACGGTCTTTCAGGCAACCGGAACGTATACCGGAACTTCCGAGCCGATGGGTGGCGTCTTCTACGTCTTCTAAGGCGGAGCTTCTTCGCAGGTGTCGCGAAGCCTCAACTCTCAAGCTGCGATTTCTTCAGGAGATCGCAGCTTTGTGCACCTGCTGAAGAGACTGTGTTTGAGAAGTGGAAATGCAGTGATTTGGCACGCGGTGGGCAGACCGTTCACGGGTCGCCATTCTTGTGGCGGATTCCCTTTCCTGCATCGCGCATACCTTCGATGCTCGGTGCGGCGAAGTCCAGACCTGGCCGAAGGCCGGGCCAGAATTTTCGGCCTTTCTTGTGATACCGTGGCAATAGGATGTCCTTGAGAAGGGCTCAGGCCTTCAGGCCTACGGTCCTTGTTGTGCGTTGGCAGCAGAAGATTGCAGAGCAATGGCATCCTGGACAGCGTAGCAAAAGAATGCCCCAGCAGCGGCCGGAATCGCCATCGACTATACTCACGGTGAAGTTGTCCGGATCGCCCGTGGAATCTTCCGCAGGCTCGACATCGGATTCCCAGGGCGTAATGCAATCACATCCTCATCATGTTCCCCGCTGGCTCCAACGCATCGAGTTGCTGTTGCGCGTTATGCTGCGCATGTATATCGGTCTGGCGATCTGCTACGCGCCCTGGTCGCATACGTTTTGGGATCAGAATCCGCTCTTTCTCCAGTTTCCCTTGCTGCAGAGTATTGCGACAGCGGGCGCCGTGCGCGGACTCATTTCCGGACTGGGTCTGCTGAACCTTTGGATTGCGTTTCAGGATGCCGTTCGGCGCCAGGATGGATAAACGATGAACAACACGGAACAAGGGGAAAAGGGAATGAAGCAACCAGAAGACGAGAGCGGCAAGAACTCCGCGGGATCTCTTCAGAACGCGGCAGCGGAAGCGGCAACTCGCGCCGTGATTCCTGGCGACGGAGCGCCTCCTCCGCTTGATAATGCGCCTCTGGCTTACGAGAACTCCGCTTTTCTGAACAGCGCCGACGGACGGCCGATCCGCATCCTCTCGGAGTATCTGGAGCCACTGGCGCGGTTCCGCCGGGAGCAGATTCAGGACACGGTGGTTTTTTTCGGCTCGGCGCGTTTCCGCGGACGCGAAGAGGCGGATCATGCGCTGGAGCTTCTGGAAAACACCGGCTCCATGCAGCCGGCGCCAAGCTATGAACAGCCGGCCAAAGCGGCCGAAATCGCGGCAGGCCATGCCAGCATTTTGCAATTGAAGCGCGCGGTGGCGGCGGTGGAGATGGCGCGCTACTACGAGGACGCGCGCCGCCTGGCGCAGTTGCTCACGCAATGGGCCAAGACCATCCCCTCACGCAGGCATCGCTTTGTTGTCACCTCCGGCGGTGGTCCCGGCATTATGGAGGCGGCCAACCGTGGCGCGTGGGAGGCCGGCGGCAAAACTATTGGCATGAACATCCTGCTGCCCTTCGAGCAGCGGCCCAATCCGTACATCACGCCCTCGCTGAACCTCGAATTTCACTATTTCTTCATGCGCAAGCTGTGGTTCGCCTACCTGGCCAAGGCGCTGGTCGTCTTTCCGGGCGGATTCGGTACCCTTGACGAGATGTTCGAGCTGCTTACCCTTGCGCAAACCAAGAAGACCAACAAGAAGATCACCGTCGTCATTTACGGTTCCGACTACTGGAAAAAGGTCTTCAACCTCGAAGCGCTGGTCGATGCCGGCGCCATCTCGCCCAAGGATCTCGAGCTCTTCCAATTTGCGAACACACCCGAGGAGGCCTTCGATCTGTTGCGCAAGGGATTGACGGAGAACTATCTGACCGCCGAAGCCGCGGCCGCGCAGGCCGAGCAGCGGAAAGACGGCAAGTCCGCCCCCGATGAAGATTTGATGGAGGGATGGAACATCGACGATTTTCTGGGGCCTGAGATGGCAAAGACGAGAAAGGCCTAGTCGCCGGCCGCATGAGATCGTTCCATCGGATTTGTGGTCTCCAGTTCTCAAGATTGAACCATGGGATGCACTCCGATGGCGCAAAGCCGGGCGGTCAGGGAACTTGAGAGGTTTCCTGCTCATTTGAGTGCAGAAGCGCACCATCGCTTGCTCATGATGAGAGTCCTACCGATTCGGCCCTCAAGCGGCAGTAACTCGCCACGATAAGGCAAGACGAAAGAACGGTGACTCCCTTGATTCCGCAAGGGGGCAATTGAAGGGCAATTCGCACGCTCTTAACCGGATATTCATGGCGGGGACTGGATACTATTTGTGGAAATCCGAAGATCGATTGCCGATCGACGAGGAGTTGCGATGCCGACATCCACGATCTCGTATCTCTGGTGCGATACGGCCGCCGCAAGCGATTTTCGCGCTGGGGTCTCGCTGCACAGTCATACCAATCAGTCTTCCGAGGCTCTGGATTTCCTGGCCAATTTCGGCAACCAGTTTCCAGCGATGCGGCCTTTGCTGTCGCGCATGGAGCGGCGCGCCGAGCAGGTCTATGGTATCCGCATCAATTACGCGGCCAGCTACTGGACCCCGCCCATGACGCCCAGGCTGGCCTTCGATCTGGAAACGAAACAGATTGAAAAGCTCGGCCTCGACGCCATGGTTTCGATCAGCGACCACGACAACATCAAGGCGCCGATGCTCTTGCGCAGCGTGCCCAGCGCGCGGCAGATTCCCGTCTCGGTGGAGTGGAGCGCGCCTTACGGCGGCATGCAGTCGTTCCACCTGGGTGTGCACAATCTGCCCAGCGCCAGCGCCACGGAGTGGATGGCGGCGCTTGGGGAGTTCACCGCCAACCCCAGCGATGCGCGGCTGACCGAGATTCTGGCGTCGCTCCATCGTGAGCCGAATGTTCTGGTCGTCTTTAACCATCCGCTGTGGGACCTCTACCTGATCGGCAAGGAAAAGCATCGCTTCCTGGTGAACGAATTCCTGCAAAAGAACGGCGCCTACGTGCACGCGCTGGAATTGAACGGCCTGCGCAACTGGAACGAGAACCGCGAGGTTCGGCGGCTGGCCGAGAAATGGAACATGCTGCTCATCTCAGGCGGCGATCGGCACGGGGTGGAACCGAACGCGAATATCAACCTCACCAACGCGGTTACATTCACCGAGTTTGTGCACGAGGTGCGGCGCGAGAAGAGGAGCCACGTGCTCTTCATGCCGCAGTATGCCGAACCCTGGAAGCACCGCATGTTGCAGTCGACCATCGACGCGGTGCGCTACTATCCCGAATTTCCTCAAGGCTCGCGCAACTGGGACGAGCGCGTATTTCACCCGGACGCAAATGGGGCGATTCGCCCCCTGAGCGAGTTGTGGCCCAACGGCGTTGCCCCGCGCGCGATGCGCTGGGTTGTCGCCATGGTGCAACTCATGGGCCGGGGACTGGTATCGGGCGGCCTGCGCATGGCCTGGAGCGACTCCGATCAGTTGCGCCTGGCGCTGGGCGAGCAGGAATAAGACAACCGGTCCGGTGGAGTTTGAGGAGTCCCGCGAAGGCGCGGCGCCACATGCTTTTGCGCGCGTTTGCTGAAGGCAACCGGACAGCACGAGTCGAGATCCAGCTCTTTCGACCGGCCGCGCAGTGGAAGAGCCATTATCTCTTCCGCGATGCAAGAGTAGCTCCACTCCGCAGGTCGAGCGTGAAAGGTTTTTCACGGTCGCTCGTCATCTCCCATCCCGTTCCGCACAGCAAGCCGTCATCAATGCTCGCGATAGTCACGCCCTCATCGGAGAGTTTTGGCGACTCCCACACCTGACCGGCCGGCCCCCAGGCAAGAATTGAGCGGTGGCCGGTAAACAGCAACAATCCTTCCGCAACGGCCGCGCGCAGTTCGAGAACCGGCCGGTAGTGAATCATGGTGAAGCGTTCGGGCGCCGTGGTGTCGATCAGATAGGCGTAGCCGCCTGCGACGGCGCAGATTTCTTCCGCTCTTGGAGTCGACCAGATCCCGGTTGGCGCAGCCGGATGGCGAAAGCCAAGGGCGCAGGTGGCGAGAAAAGACGCTGTATCCGCTCCATGAGGGTGAATCGTCACTTCAAGAGCGCCGCGCTCGACCTCTTCTGCGTCGCGCGGATAGACGAAGTGGCGCGGCGGCAGAATCAACGGCCGCGCGGTGAGGATCTCAGCCTGCCACAGATGCGGAAAGCTCAGGTCAACAAGCTGCTTCTGGCGCGAGTCAGGAATCAAGATGGACCTCCATGAGAGTATCCGGCACGCAACGGATCAACATGGCCCGCTCAATCCGCCAACCACGCTTTCCCGTTCACGGCTGCACTTTGTAGTTCAGAATCCACTGCAACTGCTCTCCGGTGTCGGGAATGGGGTAGCCACGCGCCGCTTCGATGGCGGCCAATGCATCCTTCACGTTCCAGCCGAGATGGATCAAGGTACACGCAGCAGTGAGCGGCGAGCGGCCAATGCTGCCGCGGCAGTGCATGGCGATGTGCTCGCCGCCGCGTAGGCGGCTGGCCAGGCCGGAGACAAACTTACGGAACGCGGCCACACTGGCTGGCACGGAAACATCCTGAATCGGGTAGGAGAGAAAATTCATACCAAGCTTTTCAGCAAGCGGGCCTTCTTCGCCAAGGCCGAGCCAATCGGCTTCCTCAGGCTCGAGCAGAGAGACCAGCGTTTGCACCCCGCTGCGCGCAATCCGGCGAAGTTCGTCCTTGAGGGCTTTGCCACCCGGCGGGCAGAGCACAATCGCCAGCGGCGCCGGTGGTTTCCCTTCAATCCAAAACACCGATTCCACGTCTTCGGGTCCTCAGAAATAATTTTGTGCGTGCGTTCGCTGCGACAATTTCGATGATAGCTGGTCTGAACAGGGCTCATTCCGCATTTCTTGCCGGCTGCATTTCCTGTGGCGAGCCAGGGTTGAAGAAATGAAGCTCCTCAAAATGCGAAAATACAAACAGCGCCGGGCGCTGGGGGTTGCTTGTTTCCGGCCTGGGGGATTGCACTACGATGTTTCGCGTTCTGTCGACTCACATGTTTCTGAATCACCGTTTGCACCCTGGGCTGCTGGAGCTTGCGGAGCGCTCTGGCGCACAGGCGGTGGAGATCTTTGCCGCGCGACAGCACTTCGACTACACCAGCCGCGAAGACGTGGCGGAGCTGGCCGAGTGGTTCCGATCGAGCGCGCTGGAGCCATTTTCCATGCATGCCCCGCTGTTTCCCGACCGTGAGATGGGACGTTCAGGCGCGCCCGCGTTGAACGTGCTGCATCCGGAGAAGGCGCGGCGCATCGACTCTATGGACGAGATCAAGCGCGCCCTGGAGGCGGCCGAGCACATTCCGTTGCGTAACCTTGTGCTGCATCTGGGCGAGCGCAACGACGAATGGTCGCAGCGCACGATTGAGCTTGCGCTCACAGCGATCGAGCATCTGGGCGCGTTTGCGCGGCCGCTCGGCGTGCGCCTGCTGGTCGAGAATCTTTTGAGCGATCCTACGACGCCGCAACACCTGGTGATGATTCTCGAACTTGGGCACCTCAACAACGTGGGCGTCTGCCTGGACCTGGGCCACGCACACATCACGGTCGGAACGGCAGAAGCGATTGCGACTCTCGGCAATCGCATTGCCTCGGTTCACGTGCACGACAACCACGGCACGAAGGATGAGCACCTGTGGCCAGGCGGCGGCACCATTGATTGGAAGAAAACCGTTGAGGACCTGAAGGCTCTTTCCGCGCCGCCCGCGACGGTGCTTGAGATCGGCAGCGCTCAGGCGGATGCGCACGCTGCGCTGCCGGAAAAGATCGAAGCGGCTTTCGCGTTGTTCCAGTAGTTGCGCTGAGTACAGCAGCCCCTGCTGAGCGAATCTCACTGTTTCCCGTTAAAGAGCCAGACGGCGCGTCTGGTTAGACGCGCCGCGGTCTTTATCTTTCCTCATTTATCGGCGGAGAATGCTGATGACTGAGTAAGAAAGGCCCGAGTATGAGTGAGATTCACATTACGAATGTACTTAGAATTTGCTGAGTTGCAGTGAAGACTTCAATATCTCCGCATGAAAAGAAAAGACTTGTCTTTCCAACTGCGGAAGTTGGGCTAGAAGCCAGCTTTTCTTTCGATCTTGGCCCAGGTGTCTTTGAGCGGGAGGGTGCGATTGAAAACAAGTATCTCGGGCGTTGAGTCGGGATCGGCGCAGAAATAGCCGACGCGCTCGAACTGGTAGTGGCCGCCGGTTTTGGCGGCGGCGAGTGAAGGCTCCAGTTTGGCGTCGCCCACAATTTCGAGCGAGTTGGGGTTGAGGTTGTCGAAGAGGTCGCCGCCCTCGGGGAAGTCGTACGGGTCGGGCTTTGCAAAGAGCTTGTCGTAAAGGCGAACTTCAGCAGTGATGGCGTGCGCGGCCGAGACCCAGTGCATGGTCGACTTGACCTTGCGGCCGTCGGGCGAATTGCCGCCCCGGCTGGCTGGATCGTAGGTGCAATGCACCTCTGTTACGTTGCCTGCCGCGTCCTTCACGACGCGCTGTGCGGTCACAAAATAGGCGTTGCGCAGGCGGACTTCCTTGCCGGGCGAGAGGCGATAGTACTTGGGCGGCGGGATCTCGCGGAAGTCGTCCTGCTCGATGTAAAGCTCGCGCGAGAACGGAACCTGGCGCATGCCGGCCGATGGGTCTTCTGGGTTGTTGGCGACATCGACGTACTCCGTCTGCCCCTCGGGGTAGTTGTCGATGACGACCTTGAGCGGGCGCAGGACGGCCATGGCGCGGGCGGCGCGGCGGTTGAGGTCGTCGCGCTGAAAGTGCTCCATCATTTCAATGTCGACGATGCCGTTGGTGCGCGAGACACCGGCGGAGGCGACAAACGCGCGGATAGCCTCGGGCGTGAAGCCGCGGCGTCGAATGCCGCTGAGGGTGGGCATCCGCGGATCGTCCCAGCCCGAGACGCGCTTCTCCGTGACAAGCTGCAGGAGCTTGCGCTTGGAGAGCATGGTGTAGGTCAGGTTGAGACGGTCGAACTCGAACTGCCGCGAGGGAAAGATGCCGAGCTGCTCGATGAACCAGCGGTAGAGCGGCTGGTGGTCGGCGAACTCAAGCGTGCACATGGAGTGCGTGATGTTTTCGATTGAGTCCGACTGGCCGTGCGCGTAGTCGTACATGGGGTAGATGCACCAATCGTCGCCGGTGCGGTGATGCGTGGCATGGAGGATGCGGTACATCACCGGGTCGCGCATGTTCAGGTTGGGCGAGGCCATGTCGATTTTGGCGCGCAGGACGCGCGAACCGTCAGGGAACTCGCCGGCCTTCATGCGGACAAACAGGTCTAGATTTTCCTCAATCGCCCGGTTGCGGTAGGGCGAGTCTTTGCCCGGCTCAGTGAGCGTGCCGCGGTACTGGCGGATCTCATCGGCCGTGAGATCGTCGACATATGCATTTCCAGTCTTGATGAGTTGCAGAGCCCACTCGTAGAGCTGGCCGAAGTAGTCACTGGCGTAGCAGAGGCGGTCCCACTCAAAGCCGAGCCAGCGCACGTCGGCCATGATGGAGTCGACGTACTCCTGCTCTTCCTTCTCCGGGTTGGTGTCGTCGAAGCGGAGGTTGGTCTTTCCCCCAAACTCATCCGCCAGTCCAAAGTCAAGAAAAATAGCCTTGGCGTGGCCGATGTGCAGATAGCCGTTGGGCTCGGGTGGAAAGCGCGTCTGGACGACTGCGTCGCCGAAGGTCTTGTTCTGCAGGTCCCCGGCGATCTGGTCGCGGAGGAAGTTCGAGTGGCCGCGGAGTTGTTCATCGAGAAAAGGCTCGACCATTTTGTCGATCTGATCGCGTGACGGGTCAGCCACAGTGATTTGGTCTTTGTTCTCGGGCTTGGCTTCCGGATGAGTGTCGGTCATGGTCTTCCATTCCTGATTATGAAGCAGCTTGCAGTGTCTCTATGGCCTGGGCGATGCGTTCGAGGCACACCTCGCGGCCCAGAACGGCCATGGTTTCAAAAAGCGGGGGTGCAGTTTGCCGTTCGCAGACGGCTATCCGATCAGGCACAGGCATTTACGCGGCGGCTTTGCGGGTTGACAAGGGCTGAGCCACCAGGCGCACGCCGAGCGCCTCGCAGACACGGCTGATGGTCTCGAAGCGCGGCGCGCTATCGGGGCGAAGGGCTTTGTAGAGAGCTTCGCGGGTGATTCCGGCGGCCTTGGCGATCTCCGTCATGCCGCGCGCGCGGGCAATGTCTCCCAACGCCGAGGCCAGGAGGGCCGCGTCATTCGCCTCCAGGATTCCGGTCAGATAGACGGCGATGCTCTCTTTGTTGTCGAGATAGCGCGCGGGATCGAATTCAGGCAATTCGCGCACGTTAACGGTTCTTCTCATCGTTGCCCCCTTCGCTCTTCAGCATTGCGGCCAGAGCTTTAGCCCTCTGGATATCCCTCTTCTGCGTGCGTTTGGAGCCACCCGCAAGCAACACGACGATCTGTGCCCCGCACTGCGTGTAATACAAACGCCATCCTGCGCCGAAGTCAATGCGCAGCTCAATCACGCCCCCGCCAACCGCCTTGAAGTCGCCGAGCAAGCCAAAGGAGAGACGCTTGATGCCCTCCGCCACCGCTCCGCGCACCCTCATGTCTTTCAATCCATCAAGCCACACAGTGAATTCAGGGAGCGGCCTTACGGAAAACATACTCAGAGTGTAATTGATCGATTACAGACAGTCAAACATAAATCTCGGAAGCGCACAGCCGAGGTGTCGATCCGGTTTCGATTGGCACGTTTCTTTGAGCGTCCGAGAGCCTGCCCTGAGCTTGCCGAAAGGTCTGAATCTTCGGACCTGGGACAGCGCGTGGGCTCAGGCGAGCGATTGCAGCAGAACTATGGCCTGGGCGATGCGTTCGAGGCAGACCTCGCGGCCCAGAACCATCAGCGTTTCAAACAGTGGCGGCGCGTTCTTGCGGCCGCAGACGGCCACGCGGACGGGCTGGAACATCGGGCCGGCCTTGAGACCGAGCGAAGCGGCGGCTTCACGCAGCGCCCTGTCGAGCGAATCGTGGTCAAACGGAGTTGCAGCCAAAACCTCTCGTGCTGTCTTGAGCACGCGCAGCGCGAGAGCCGCATCGCCCGTCGTTTCTCCCTTTTTGAGGGGGATCAGCTCGGCTGGATCATAGGGGGCAAGTTCCGGAACGAAGAAGAAATCGGCAGCGGGAACCGCATCGCGCAAAAGCTTGATGCGTTCGCGAATGAGCGGCACGACGGCGGCAATTTTTTCTGGTTTTGGATTGAATCCAGCCTGCGCAAGGAATGGCGTCAGACAGCGGCTCAACTCATCGACGGGCAGGGCCCGGATGTGCTCGGCGTTGAGCCAGACGGCCTTGGCGTCAAAGGGGTCTTCTTCGGTGAAATTGACCACGGCGTTGGCGCGATGGATGCCTTCCAAGGTAAACAGCTCACGAATCTCATCCAAAACCAGGAAATCGCGGTCGTTTTTGGGCGACCAGCCGAGCAGGCAGAGGAAGTTGACGAAGGCCTGGGGCAGGAAGCCGGCATCGCGATAGGTCGTAACGCTCACGACCGGGCCGTGTTTCCGCTTGGAGAGCTTGGCGCCGTCGGGCGCGACCAGCAGTGGCAGATGGGCGAAGTGCGGCGCCGGGGCGCCGAGAGCCTCGAAGATCAGCAGGTGCTTGTAGGTATTGGTCAGGTGGTCCTGGCCGCGGATGATGTGACTGATGGCCAGGTCTGCGTCGTCAACGCAGGAGGCAAGATGGTAGGTCGGCATGCCGTCCCACAACCCCAAGGACGAAGACCTGTCCTTGGGGGCCCCGGCAGACCGCAGCAAGGCAAAGTCCTCGACCTCATCGGCGGGGCGAGACTGCGCGCCGTAGACGCCGTCAACAAAATGCAGGATGCGGCCTTCACCGCGAGGCACACGATAGCGCAGAGCAAAGGGCTCGCCGGCGGCAGCGCGGCGGTCGGACTCTTCGCGCGACATCTCGCGCATGCCGGGATTGAAGAGCCATGCGCCATGCGCGGAGGCGGACGGGCTGTCGTCGTCAACGTGGGCGGGGGTGAAGTCGCGATAGGCCAGGCCCCTGGCGAAGATCGCTTCGGCGGCCTTGCGATGGAGGTCGAGCCGCTCGGATTGCTTGTACTCCTCGTCCCAGTCGAGGCCTAGCCAGCGCAACCCCTCGAAGATGGACTGCACGCTGGCATCGGTGTTGCGCTCGACATCGGTATCGTCGAGGCGGAGCACCATGACGCCGTGATTGTGGCGGGTATAGAGCCAATTAAAGATAAACGTGCGCGCGCTGCCGACGTGGAGAAAACCGGTCGGCGAGGGTGCAAAGCGCACGCGCGGGGGTGCGGAGACTGAGGTCATTGAATCAGGCATCATAGCGATTGCTTTCATCTACGATGCTAAAACATTGCGTCCTGCTACATGGAGGCCACGTATCAGGCTGCGGGCGGTGCCGGGGGGTAGGGTGGCTGATACGGAGGCGGATTGGATGCGAGTTGCGCGGCAGGAACCACCTTCCACTCGGCAAAGGCGAGCACGTAAATCAGCACCAGATTGCCGAGCGGAATGATGTTCAAAAGCGTGAGCCAGGGCGAAAATCCCGCCTTCTTGCAGATGAACCAGAAGGGGATAAGGATGATCGCCAGGGCGACGACGACCACAATCATGACGAGAGGGCCCAACATCATCAAGGCTTCGCGCGCGACAGGAGAATCCATTTGGCTTTGGAGAAAAATCGCCAGTAAGTTCATAAAGATCGCTCCGGAATGGGGTGAAAAACGTTGCAGCCAAGGTACAGAAAAAAATTGGATTCCGCAATGAGAATCGTTGACGGTCCCTCGTGGCCGCGAGGAAAGCAGACAGGCAGCTTGCCGGGTTCCTATACTGCTATTGAGTCCGATCGATCCGGCATCAACCGGATCGCGGCGAAGGAGGGGGAAAATGAACAGTAACGTAGGAACCGCTGACAAAGTTGTGCGCGTGGTGGTGGGTCTGGGACTTTTGAGCCTTCTGGTCGTTCTTCAAGGAAACATGAGATGGGTGGGACTGATCGGGCTGGTGCCGCTGGGCACGGCGCTGATGGGGTTCTGCCCGCTCTACGCAGTATGCGGGATCAAGACCTGCAAGACGAAGTAGGGATTGGAGAAACTTTTGCCATTGGGTACCGCGGCGCCCCATCGCTTTCGCATGGAACGCGAAGGGATGGGACGCCGAAAAAGTCCCTTGCCCCTCGGCTCGTGTTTGCTGCCCTCAGGTAATGTCTTCAGTGTCGTAGACAGGCACGATAGAGCGCCGCTTGGGCACGCCATGGACCGAGGCGAGCAGGTCGTCGACCACATCTTCAAGCTGGCGCTGGCTTTCGATGACGGCTTCCATGCTTTTCAGCTCGTCAGATTCCGGCACGCGCTCGACCATCGCTACGGCGTGGCACTGGGCCACGTGATCGAGGTTCAGTCCCTCGGGTGTCTTGGCCTTGATGCTCACCTGATTCACTTCGACGCCGAGCAGATCGGCAACGCGGGCGCACATCTCGGGAGCGATGGGCGCGATCTTGGGCCGGGCGAGGATCAGCGTGGTATCGACGTTAACGACGCGATAGCCTGCGTGCTGCAACTCTTCGAGAGCCAGGTTGAGAAAAATGGCGGAGTCGGCGTCTTTCCAGCGCGGATCGCCGGGCGGGAAGAAGCTGCCGATGTCGCCGGCAGCCACAGCGCCGAGCAGCGCGTCGGTGATGGCGTGCAGCAGCACATCGCCGTCGGAGTGGCCGGCCAGGCCCTGGGGGTGGTCGAGAGTCATCCCGCCAATGCGCAACGGCACACCCGGTTTAAATTCGTGCGAGTCGTAGCCAAAACCGATGCGTGTGTCCGACTTTCCCATGTTCCTTACCAGCCTGTGGCAGAGATCTAGATTGTGAGGAAACGATCCCGGAGGGGCCAAACCCCAGCTGCTTTAATGACCGCGCCGGCACAACTGAAGTCATGCCCTTTCAAAGCCCGGCTCCGGCAGCGGATCGCCAACTCCGCCAACTGCGCCGGCACCGCTAACTGCGCTGCTTCAGATAAAACTCCGCCAGTTCCAGATCGCCGGGCTGCGTTATCTTCAGATTAACCTGAGAACCGGGCACCACGGCTACGGGAATTCCGGCGCGCTCCAAAAGCGAAGCTTCATCGGTGCCTACAAAGCCGTCGGCCGTGGCCTCGGCAAAAGCTCTCTGGAGCAGAGCGTAGCGAAAGCCCTGGGGCGTCTGCGCCTGGACGACAAACTCGCGCGGGATGGTCGCGGTGACGATGGCTCCGTGCGCGGTGCGCTCGACCTGCTTGATGGTGTCGATGGCGGGCATGCCAACGATGGCCGCACTGTGCTCGATCACCGCGTCGATGGTGCGTTCGATCGTGGCCGCGTCGATGAGCGGGCGTACGGCGTCGTGGACGAGAACGATGTCGTCAGGCTGTGCCGGCAGAACACCGAGCGCGTTGGCCACTGACTCCTGGCGCTTTTCGCCGCCCTCCACCACGCGCGCCCGGCTGGCAAAACCGTACTCGGCCACCTGGGCCTCGGCGCGCTCCATTTCGATCTTGCGCACGGCCACGTAGATTGACGTCACGCGCGGCGCCGCGGCAAAGGCGCGCAGTGAATGAATCAGGATCGGCACGCCGGCGAGGGCGAGAAACTGCTTGGGCTGCGGACCCGCCATGCGGGTTCCAAGCCCCGCGGCGGGAAGGATGACAAAGACTTGCATGGCTCTGCGAGTATAGCACCGTGCGGGCCTGCGGCCTGACGCGCCTGAATTCCGCTCGTTCGGCCGTGGGTCAGCGTGATGTTATAGAAATAGTAATTTCAGGATTGCCGACGATACAACCGGAATTCGGAAAAGCAGCGGCGGGTATAATTGTTGGTCATGAAAGTCATCCGGAAGGGTTTGATCGTTGCCTTGAATCGTTTTTCTGCTTATGTTCTGGTTTTAATTCCGGGATATTTGTTTGTTTGCTATGCCGTCTGTCAAAGTGTTGATTCGGTACAAGGAGTTCCGTTCAAAGATGGCATTGAAATTAAAATTAACGGGCAGGGTCCCTTCCATTTTGGAGTCGATACCGGGGCTGCGGGAGCATTCCTCATTGATCCAGAACTCGCTCAACGGCTTCATTTGCCAACCGTGAGCAAAACCTATGCCCAGGGGTTCAAGGATAGTGGCTGCGGTCCTGCCGTGGAAATGTTGCGTATCGACTTGCTCCAGCTGGCGGGCCATTCGTTTAGGAATGTGATAGGTGTTGGCTTTTCAGGAACACCAGGAGGCGGCGGAGGAACGCTGGGTATTGGACTCTTCAATGATCTGTTGTTGAAGCTCGATTATGTGCACGATAAATTGTTCGTGTCGGAGGGAAGTTTGCCGGTTTCAGACGGGAAAACTGTCTTGACCTACACAGACGCGTATCATGCTCATCCGTTCATACCAGTCGTATTGGGCGGTGTACCCACGTCTGCGATGCTGGATACAGGTGCAAGAAGTACGGGGGCTGATCTCATGGCGCCTTTTCAACTTGTCCAGAAGCTACATTTGATGGCGCCCATGCAGGAGAGCGGAACAGTCAAAGACATCCTTGGACATAGTTACACACGATACATTGCAACGCTGGATGGAGACCTTATGATCGGCGATCTGCAAGTACATCGCCCAACGTTGCTCATTTCCGATATGCTTCCTGTTGTGACTCTGGGGGGTATTTGCAACAGGTTGGCGATTACTCTCGATCACCGAAATCATCGTTTGAAGCTGGAAATGCCCTCTTCGCGCTAAGTGACTGCATTTCAAGATCTCCGGGAATGCAACCGATGCGATCTCAAACACTTTGATTTAGGCCGCCCGAAAGATTACTGGGCAGGCCATCCCAAGCGGATTACCGCCTAATCTTCCCCAATGCAGCTTTTGGGCTGCACCGCAAGCGCGCAGTGGGCCAACCCGCGTCTGATCCAAACCACGTCTGAGAAGGATTGAGAATCGATACGACTTTTTGTTTCCGGTCGGATGACCGGCGATTCGGAAGTTAGTAGTTTGATCATGGAACTTACTGCGGCTTGAGGTAGGACTGCGCTTCAAGGAGGCGAAAGCCTGGCGGATCGGCGCCGGCGCGCTATCATCCTCTCGTGCCCCATTCGCCCAAGTCGAAGTCCGCTCCGAACTCCGCTCGGGGCCTGCCGCTCGACACCGCGATGCTCAAGCCCGGCATGAGACTGGCCGTGGCGCTCTCGGGCGGCGCCGACTCGGTGGCGCTGCTGCGCGCGCTGGCCGCGCGGCGTGTGGAGCTGGGCCTTGTGCTCCATGCCGCTCACCTGCATCACGGGCTGCGCGGCGCAGAAGCCGACGGAGATCTGGAGTTCTGCCGCGCGTTGACGGCCCGGCTGGAGATTCTCTTTCATGAGGCGCTCGTCGATACGACCGCTGAGGCGAAGGCTGACGCAAAATTGGGCAAGCCGGCTGAAACCATCGAAGAGGCCGCACGGCGGCTGCGTTACGCATGGTTCCGGGAACTCCTATCCACTGAGCCGCTCGACGCAATCGTTACAGCGCACACGCGCGACGACCAGGCGGAGACGGTTCTGGCGAAGTTTCTGCGTGGTGCGTGGACAGAGGGTCTGGCAGGCATCAGTCCCAGGCTCGAAACCGCGGGATCGGGCGCCATTGTGCGTCCGCTGCTTCATACCACGCGCGCCGAGATCCTGGCGTATTTGGATGCATTGGACCAGGACTGGCGCGAAGACTCCTCGAACCGGCATCTCACGTTCACGCGCAACCGCATCCGGCACGAACTGCTGCCGCTGCTCGAAGGCTGGAATCCTCGGCTGCGCGAGCACCTGGCGCAGATGGCGGAGCTGGCGCATGATGAGGAGGCCTGGTGGCAGGCAGAGCTAGCCCGGCTGGCTCCCCGACTGATACTTCCCGGGCGACCGGCCCGGGGTGGTGGCCGTACGGCTGGTGAGGTTTCTGGCGCAGGGCTGGCCATGGAAGTCAGTCGGCTGGCGGCGCTGGCTCCAGCGTTGCAAAGACGACTTGTACGCCACGTTGCAGAACAATTTGGCGTCGCGCTTGACTTTGCCGCCACCGAGGCCGTGCGGGCCCTGGCCCTTGGCGGCCGGGCCGGGCAGCGGCTGGCGCTGCCGCAGGGCTTGTGCGCGGAACGGTCGGCGAGGGAACTCCGCTTTTCGATGGTCCCCGAGCCCGCCGTAAAGGCTAACAGCCCGGAGGCGCGGGTTTTGGAGTACTGTGGGCCGATTCCGGGCGAGATCGGTGCGCCGGAGTTTGGAATCCGTCTCCGCATCGATACTTCTTCATCAGGAGCTACTGAAAAATTGGAACTTCCGCGGGAGCCGATGCCGCAAACGGCAACCCTGCGCAACTGGAGGCCCGGCGACCGGGTGCGGCTGCGCTATTCGAACGGACCGCGCAAAGTGAAGGAAGTGCTGGAACGTCTGCATGTTACAGGCAGCGAACGGGCACTTTGGCCAGTACTGGAGGTCGGTGGGCGCATCGTATGGATGCAGGGTGTGGAACTGGAACCCGAGCCGGGTCTCGCGATTACCGTCGCCGGTGCCAAATCGGATTGATTCTTGAGGCCGGGCCCAAAGTGACAAGAGGAACGGGTGAGGGCATAATTCTGGGCCTTTTGTGGCAGATGAATTGCTTCAACTTTTCAATCCAGGAGGTACAATCGGATTACCGCCTTCCCTGGCGGCGCGTAGTAGTGTGCCCCAGAGGGGTGAGGGATTTCCTGCCACTTTAGGAGAGGTTACAGCGTCTAAATTGGCAGGTGGTTGTATCAGAGGCGCAGAGCGAAGCGCAAGAACGGCTTTGTTTGCACTCTGAAAAGGAGCAGTTGGTGAACTCAAGCGCTAAAACAATCATGTTCTGGGTGTTTATCGCAATCTGCCTGCTGATGCTGTGGGCCATTGTGTCGAAGAGCGCCAGCATGACCAAAGATGCCGAGTACTCGTATTCCGATCTCTACGACAAGGTCGTCAACGGCCAGGTGCTCGACGCCAGCATCCAGGGCAACGACCTGAAAGGCCACCTGAAGACCTCGCCCAAGGACGAGTTCCACACCACACTGCCGGCGAACGACGAAGACCTCATGAAGGCCATGCTGGACCCCAGCCACAGGGTCAACTTCACCATCAAGCCCGAGCAGAGCAACTTCCTGCTCCCGCTGTTGATCAACGTGGGCCCGTTCGTGCTCATCATCCTGGTGTGGTTCTTCATGCTGCGCCAGATGCAGTCGGGTGGCAACAAGGCGCTTTCGTTCGGCAAGAGCCGCGCGCGGCTGCTCTCGATGCAGCAAAAGAAGGTGACGTTCAAAGACGTGGCGGGCGTGGATGAGGCCAAGGAAGAGCTGAAGGAGATCATCGAGTATCTGCGCGAACCGCAGAAGTTCCAGAAGCTGGGCGGGCGCATTCCGAAGGGCGTGCTGCTGGTTGGACCTCCGGGCACTGGCAAGACGCTGCTGGCGCGCGCTGTGGCCGGCGAGGCCAATGTTCCGTTCTTCTCGATCTCCGGCTCGGATTTTGTGGAGATGTTTGTGGGCGTGGGCGCAAGCCGCGTGCGCGACCTCTTCGAGCAGGGCAAGAAGAACGCTCCCTGCATCATCTTCATCGACGAGATCGACGCTGTGGGCCGTCATCGCGGCGCGGGCCTCGGTGGCGGGCACGACGAGCGCGAGCAGACGCTCAACCAGTTGCTGGTGGAGATGGACGGCTTCGAGTCGAACGACGGCGTGATTCTGGTGGCCGCAACGAACCGGCCCGACGTGCTCGATCCCGCGCTGCTCAGGCCCGGCCGCTTCGATCGCCGCGTGGTCGTCGGCCTGCCCGATGTGCGTGGGCGCGAGGAGATCCTCAAGGTTCACGTGAAGAAGGTGCCGGCGAGCGAAGACTCAAACCTCAACGTTCTTGCCCGCGGCACACCGGGATTCAGCGGTGCCGACCTTGCCAACATGGTCAACGAGGCTGCGCTGAACGCCGCGCGCATGAACCGCAAGCAGGTAACGATGTACGACTTCGAGCTGGCCAAGGACAAAGTGCTGATGGGCGCCGAGCGGAAGTCGATGCTGCTCTCCGACGAGGAAAAGAGGGTGACGGCGTACCACGAGGCCGGCCACGCGCTGGTGTCTGTGAAGCGCGAGCACTCCGACCCGGTGCACAAGGTCACCATCATTCCGCGCGGTATGGCGCTTGGCGTGACAGTGCATCTGCCCGACGACCGCCATAACTACACCCGCGAGTATCTTGAATCGCGGCTCGCCATGATGTACGGCGGGCGTGTGGCAGAGGAGATCTTCCTGAATCAGATGTCGACTGGCGCAGGCAACGACATCGAACGGGCCACAGAGCTGGCGCGCTCCATGGTGTGCGAGTACGGCATGAGCCGTCTGGGACCGCTCACCTTCGGCAAGAAGGAAGAGCAGATCTTCCTGGGCCGCGAGATCGCGCAGCATCGCGACTTCTCCGAGGAGACGGCACGGCAGATCGATCTTGAAGTTCGCCGCCTGATCGACGAAGCCTACCAGTCGGCGCATACGATTCTTGAGGCCAATCAGGACGCCATGCACCGTATCGCGGCGGCATTGCTGGAACGCGAAACCATCGACGCGGAAGAGCTAAGGCTGCTCATCGAGGGCAAGGAACTGCCCCCGTTGCGCTCTTCGCTGGCCGCGCCCTCGGACGGCGATGGCAGCCAGCAGCAGGTTCTGAAACCTGAGAGCCGCGGCGGCGCAGGCAGCATTCCCGAGGGATCGCCCTCACCGGCGTAAGAACAGTGGTCAGTGGTCAAAAAGGGCTGCTCACGCGAGCAGCCCTTTTTGCGCGTCAGCGCGCAGGCGCGCGGGGAGCTTTGTGTAGATGCCGTCGAAGCCGCCATTCGAGAGGATGACCACAACGTCGCCGGAGGCAAGTTGCGGCGCGAGGGCGGCAACGATTGCGTCGGCGTTGGGATGAAGTTCAGCGGGCGTTCCCGCGCCGTTGAGCGCTGCCACGATCTCTTCTGGGTGCAGACGCTCTGGCTCGGGAATGCGCTCCTGCTGGTAGATGCCGGCCAGCACCACGCGATCGGCACGGCGCAGGCTCGCAACAAGATCAGCCGCGAGCACCTTGCGGCGCAGCGTGTTGGAACGGGGTTCGAGAACTGCCCAGAGGCGCGACTGCGGATAGACAGAGCGCAGGGCCCTCAGCGTTTCGCGAATCGCGGTGGGGTGGTGCGCGAAGTCCTCAATCAGCGTGATGCCGTGGACCCGGTCGCGCACCTCAAGGCGGCGCTTGACGCTCTTGAAGGTGGAGAGAGCCGCGGCGATGGACTTTTTCGAAATACCCTGGCCGGCAGCAAGGGCCGCGGCTGCAGTGGCGTTTAGAGCGTTGTGTTCGCCAGCCAGGCTCATCGCAAACTCGGCCCAGAGAGCGCCGTCGCGATGCACCTCCCATTGCGTCTGCCCACTTGCATAGCGCAGATTGCGGATGCGCCAGTAGGCGGTCTCGCTGAAACCGTAGCGTTCGACGCGGCAGAAAGCTCGGCTCACACACTCCGTGACGCTGTCGTTGCCATCGTAAGCCACGATGAGGCCGCGACGGGGAACCAGATTCACGAGGCGCTTGAAGGCGGTTTTGACAGCATCGAGATCGGCATAGATGTCGGCGTGGTCAAACTCGACGTGGGTGAGGATGAGCGCGTCGGGGAAGTAATGGAGAAATTTGGGCCCTTTGTCGAAGAAGGCAGTGTCGTACTCATCGCCTTCGAGAATGAAGGGCTCGGTGGGGCGAAGCTGGAAGCTCGATCCAAAGTTCTCCGCAACGCCGCCGATCAGGAATGACGGCTCGAGCGCGGGATTCTCTTTCGCGGCGGTCTGGTAGATCCACGCGAGCATCGAAGTGGTGGTGGTTTTGCCGTGGGTGCCGGCGACGACCAGGGGCGAGCGGCCGCGGAGGAACTCCTCGCGCAGCAGCGCAGACACGGAAGTGAAGGGAATGCGCTCGTCGAGGACGCGCTCGACCTCGGGATTGCCGCGCGAGATCGCATTGCCGATGACGACAAGGGCGGGCGTGGGCGTGAGGTTTGCTTCAGCGAAGGGCTCGAGGATGGGAATGCCGAGCGAGCGGAGCAGATCGCTCATGGGAGGATAAGCGGCCTTGTCGGAGCCCGTAATGCGATGGCCGCGGAGTTGCAGCAGGCCGGCCAGCGAGGCCATGGCAGTGCCGCAGATGCCGATGAGATGGATGTGGCGTGGGGTAGAGGTCACTTCGTCACCGCCGGTTCGAGGAGGGCGAGCGTCGCTTCGCCGTCCGTAGTCAGTTCGGCTGCCACGCCTAAAGTAAGCGTAACGTTCTGGCGCGAGACGTGGCCCGAGCGAAGTCCGATGGCGATGGGGATGTCGAGGCCGTCGAGCGCGCTCAGGATCGCGCGATCGAGAAGGTCCGCGTCGGCTCCGGGCGAGGCGCAATTGAGCATCTCGCCGAAGACGATGCCGCTGGCGCCGGCGAGCTTGCCCGCGGCGCGCAACTGCCACAGCATCCGGTCAATCTGATAAGGCTTGGCGCCGGTGTCTTCCAGGAAGAGCAGCTTGTTCTCGGTTGCAGGCTCCCACGGTGTGCCCAGCAAGGAAACGAGAATGCTGAGACAACCGCCGTAGAGGGTGCCGGTAACGGATGTTTGTGCTTGAGTGCGCTTGAGGACGCGGAGGCCCTCGGCCGAGCCGAGCGTGTAGGGTTGGCCTGCAATCGCTGCGCGGAAGCTCTCCAGATGCACGCCGTCTTCGCGATAAAAATCGGCGGCAAGCATGGGGCCGTGGAACGTGGGAAGGCCCAGCCTGTCGAGAAGAAAGAGCTGGACGCCGGTCAGATCGCTATAAGCAAAAAAGGGTTTGGGGTGTGCGGCGACGATCGAGAGGTCGAGGCCACTGAGGAGGTAATTCGAGCCGTAACCGCCGCGCAGCGCCATGACGGCGCTTGTGGCTGAATCGGCAAACGCAGCGTGAAAATCGGCGAGGCGCTCCGCGGGCGTTCCCGCAAAGTAGAGCGGCCCGCGACAGAGAGAGCGCGCGGCCAGTTGAGGAGCGAAGCCGAGAGCCTGCAAGGCTGCGTAGCCGCGCTCGATGCGGTCTGGCTGCGCAGCCGAGGCCGGGGCGACAAGAGCGATGACCGCGTCGGGCGGGACGGACAGCGGTTTGATCGGATTCGCCATCTCACCACGCCTCTCCGCGGGCGATGAGCGTTGCGGGGCCGGTAAGGAAAAGCTCGTCGCCCGGCCCGCTCCATGCGACAGTTTGCGCACCGCCGGGAGCGGCGACCGTGATCGGCGATGTACAGCGGCGCAAGGCAAGCGCGGCCGTTGCCGAGGCGGAGCTGCCGGTGCCGGAGGAGGTGGTTGGTCCCACGCCGCGCTCGAAGATGCGGATTTCGATCTCCCGCTCATTCACCGCACGCACAAACTCGACGTTGGTCTGGCGTGGAAAGTCGCGGTGCGTGCAGATCTCAGCGCCGATGGTTTGCCAGGTCTTGCCTGCAACAGTGAAGTCCGCATGATCGACCAGGATGACAAAGTGCGGATTGCCCGTGGAAACTTCGACGCCGATCACTTCGTTACCGTCAGAAAGCTTGAGCGTGTGAGGAGCGAAGCGAGGAATACCCATGCCGGTGGTCACGTCGACCGTGAAGGCGCCGCCCTCGTGCACACGATCGACGTGGCAGACGCGCGGGCCGGCGTCGGTGAGGATTTCGAGCTTGTCACCGGCCACGGAGCCGAGAGTTGCAGCCATCCACGCGGCCACGCAGCGCGTGCCGTTGCCGCTGAGTTCGGCGATGGAGCCGTCGGCGTTGTGCAGGCGGATACGGCCGGATCTGGGGCCGGGCGAATTCCGGTTGACCCATGCGAAGAACTCGATGCCGTCGGCGCCGATGCCCGTGTTGCGCTGGCAAAGACGGCGGGTGAGTTCGGCGCGATCGAGATCGCCCGCATCGTCTTCCGTCACGATGAGAAAGTCGTTGCCACAGGCGTGAGCTTTGGTAAACGGAATCAATCTGCCTCCAAGTTGAATTATAGGTTTCTGGTTTCAGTGGTCAGGGGTCAGCGATCGGGGTCGCGATTGCCTGCATCCGGAGCCGGAAAGGCCATGTAAGTGCTGGATGCACCCGGATGAAATCCTGCAGTGGGAGGGCCAGGGTCGTGGCCGGCATTGGAGGCGGGCGGATTGGGCGCGGGTGTGAAAACCGCCATGGAAACATAGACGGTGGCTGAGGGCTGTCCACTGGCGGTGAAGCGGCCAGCGACTGCGAGTCCCTCGGGATGGGCTTTGACAGCGCGGTCGACCTCGTCGCCATCCCATGCGACCACAATAGCGGCGTGAGCCGCGGGCGCCAGAAGCGCAGCACGCCAGATCTCAAGATCGCCCTCGTTGATGGTCTGGCGCAGGGGAATGCCGGTGAACGCAACGATCTCGGGATAGGTCGAGGTGTTCATCAGCACCGTGGCATGCGGGACCGTGCGAAGCAGGTCGCGAAGGAACGGAGGGATGGCTTCGTCGTAAGGCAGGCGCGCTTCGAGGTTGCGGGTGCTTTCCGCGTAGACGATTGGACCGCGACGCAGAAGGCTTGAGACGTTGATCCCGGCAAGAACAAAGAGAACGGCTAAGGCGATGTCGGGCAGAAATTGCGCAAATTTGCGGCCCTGCCAGCGATCAACCGCAGCGACGGTAAAACGGGCAGCGAAGCCCACGCCGAGCGCGAGAGCCGGGAGCAGCTCCATGCCGTAGCGCGTGTTGTAGTAAGTAAACGGCCACCACGCAGGTAAGAAGATGGGGACCGAGCCGTAGGCGACCGACCACGCGTAGAAGGGAACGGGCAGCCAAAGAAGTGCGGTCCAGGCGAGAGCGCGGCGATGCGCCGATGCCTTTTCAGCAATCCAGGCAGCGGCGAAGCCGGCGGCGCCAAGCGCGAGAATCAGATTGCCCCAGAGATTTCCCCACGCGGGCGCGAGAACGGCGTCCAGCTCTGAAACCTTCACGTAAAAGAGCAGCGCCACCCACGGATTGCGCCAGCCGGGATGCAACGGTCCTGTGCCATGCGCGGCCGTGCGCATCTCGATGGCCTTGGCCGAGTAAGGGCCGCGGGCGAAGAAGAGCCAGTCGCCAAAGCCGGCCGAGTTGTAGACAAACCAGGCAATCGGCGCAGCGACGACGGCCACGCTGGCCAGCCAAAACAAGGGCGAGCGGCGCAGGCGGCCGCGCTTCAACAAAGCGATGCCGATGCCGGTCCATGCGATGAGCGCGATGATCCAGCCGTCGTAGCGAGTGAAGATGGCAGCGACGAGTACGGCGGCAATCTGAAGTTGCAGGCGCGTTGCTTGCGGCGGACTTTCGTCGAGCGCAAGCCGCCACTCCACGAGCCAGACCACGATCCAGATAACCTCGCAGAGAAAGAGCGGCTCCGTCATGGCCGTGGTTTGCAAATAGAGCAGGTTGGGATTGAGCGCAAAGAAAGCGAGCGCGAGCGCGGAGGGCGCGGGATTGAGCCAGTGGCGCGCAAGGCGATAGATGCCGGCGCAGGAGGCGATGTAAGCTAGCGCCGAAGGAATGACGCCGGCCAGTCCGCTGGCCCACCATGCGTAGTCCTGTACGAAAGGAATCAGCAAAATATGCGGCAGCGGCAGCCAAACCGATCCGAGCTCGGTGAAGCGCGCGGTGCGCGAGTCCAGAACGCGGCGCGCGATATGAAGGTGTGCCACGGCGTCGCCGTAGTTGAGCATCGCCGCGTGGTTCCAGCTCCAGACAATGGCGGCGAACGAGGCGGCCATGGAGAAGGCAAGGACCAGCCAGCCTTCGGCGCTGGAGATGCGACGATCAGTCAAGGTGCGTAAGCTCACGGAAGACTTCAAAGCGCGCGTCGATCTCAGGGCGCGAGAGCTGTTGCAATCGGTCGGTACCGAAGCGCTCGCAGGCGAACGATCCCATGACGCTACCGTAAAACATGGCGCGGCGGAAGGCGCCGGGCGTGAGTTCCGGCTGCGCGGCGAGGTAGCCGAAAAAGCCGCCGGCAAAGCTGTCTCCCGCGCCGGTGGGATCGACGACCTGCTCCAGCGGCAGGGCAGGCGCCCTGAAGGTGTGCTCGCCCGTTTTGCCTTTGCCTGAGCCGTGGAAGAACGTAGCTCCGTATTCGCCGTGCTTGATGACAAGGAAGCGCGGCCCAAGAGCCATCACGGCGCGGGCGGCCTGCACAAGATTATTGTTGCCGGCGAGCATGCGGGCTTCGGTGTCATTGATGAGGAGTATGTCAAGGCCCTTCAACACCTCAAGCAGAGCCGGGCGATGGCCATTGATCCAGTAGTTCATGGTGTCGCCGGCGACGAGCTTCACGTCCGGCATCGCCTCGCGTACGCGCCGCTGCAGGACGGGATCGATGTTGGCGAGGAAAAGAAACTCGGAATCTCGGTAGGCGCCGGGAATCTTCGGATCGAACGACGCAAAGACGTTGAGTTCAGTGTTATGCGTCCTGGCTTCGTTCAGATTTTCGAGATAGGAACCTTCCCAGAAGAAGCTTTTGCCGGTGGTGTGCTCGATGCCGCGTGTATCGATGTTGCGCGCGGCGAAGACGGATTGCTGTTCGGGACCGAAATCGTCGCCGACAACGGCGATGACGCGAACATCGGTGAAGAAGCTCGCGGAGAGCGAGAAATAAGTGGCGGCTCCGCCCAGGCAACGCTCGCGGCGCCCGGCCGGGGTTTCAATGGTGTCGTATGCGACGCTACCGACGACGGTGATGGACATTTTTCCTGCTTTCTTCAGTTAGGTTATATCAAGGGAGTTTACCGCTGTCGCTCCGGCGCTTCGGGTTCCGGTCTCACCGTGCAGCCTGGCCACGGCCCCCTGTCGAACTCCTGTTTGGTTTGCATTCGGGGTGATGCTAGGATTGAGCAAGGCAGGACAAGAAATCCAATGAGCGAGATCATTTTTGAGGTGCGCGAAGACGAGGTGGATGGCGGCTACACGGCCAACGCCTTGGGCTACGGCATTCACACGCAGGCAGAGACGCTGGAGGAGCTGCGCGCGATGGTCAAGGATGCGGTCAACTGCTACTTCGACGAGACCATGCAGGCTCCGAAGATGATCCGCCTTCACTTTGTGCGCGAAGAGATCCTGGCGGCATGAAGCTGCCGCGCGACGTGGACGGACCGCGCCTCGTCAAAGCCTTGGGCGCTTTGGGCTATACAGCCACCCGGCAAACAGGTTCCCACATTCGCGTCACAACCCGGCGCGACGGCGAAAACCACGAAGTCATTCCCCATCATCGCCCAATCAAAGCAGGCACTCTCTCCGGCATTCTCAAACGCATTGCCGCCCATCATGGCATGAGCGTTGCCGATTTGCTGAAGACGCTCGACCTGTAGGCGCTGCACGGCCGGAGAAAAGAAGATCGAGGGACGCTCGGCGTGAGCCGTCACCGATCATGCGCTTATAGATGACATTCAGCCGGCGCGGAGATATTTGCCAAACAGCAAATCGACCTTCGCCCGCGCTGCGGCCGGAATCGCATCGGGCTGCGTGAGTACGGCGTACTTCGCCGCCGAGGCGCAGGCGCACGTGCGGGCGACTTCTGAAGTTGGCGGCATGGCGGCCACGGCGGCTTTGACGACCTTTGCGGCGTTGTCGGCGTTCTTGTGCAGTACGGCGACAATCTCTTCAATCGTCACGGCGTCGTGGCCCTCGCGCCAGCAGTCGTAGTCGGTGACCATGGCGACGGTGGCGTAGCAGATCTCGGCCTCGCGGGCGAGCTTGGCCTCCTGCAGGTTGGTCATGCCGATCACATCAGCGCCCCAACTGCGGTAAAGGTTCGACTCGGCCTTGGTGGAGAACTGCGGGCCCTCCATGCAGACATAGGTTCCGCCGAGCTTGCCGACTACGCCGGCGGCCTTGCATGCGTCGGCTGCGGCATGGGCGACAGTCGCACAAACAGGATCGCCGAAGGCCACGTGGCCCACGATGCCGTCACCAAAAAATGTTGCGATGCGGTTGAAGGTGCGGTCGATGAACTGGTCGGGCATCACAAAGTCGGTGGGCTTGTGTTCTTCCTTGAGCGAGCCGACGGCCGAGACGGAGAGGATGCGCTCAACGCCAAGTTTTTTCATCGCGTAAATGTTGGCGCGGAAGTTCAGCTCCGAAGGCAGGATGCGATGGCCGCGCCCGTGGCGGGCAAGGAAGGCAACCTTGCGGCCTTCGAGTTCGCCGAGAACGAGGGCGTCTGAAGGCGAGCCAAAGGGCGTCTCGATGCGTTCTTCGTGAACATTGGTGAATCCCGGCATGGAGTAAAGCCCGCTGCCGCCGATAATGCCGATCTCTGCTTGTGGCACTTAATGCTCCTTTAATTACCGCAAGCTTCTAGCTGCTAGCTTCCAGCTTGTTCTTGCCGAGGAGACCTTATCGGAGCTCCGCGATGCAAAGCTAGAAGCTGGAAGCTGGAAGCTGGAAGCTGGAAGCTGGAAGCTGTTCTTCACCGCTGATCGATCAGCCGGATCGTCTCCATAAACACATCGCCGTCGATGGTTAAACTGTGCGCGCTGATCTTATCCATCGTATCCTGCGCGGTGTGG
>JAJYFA010000106.1 GCA_021790995.1 Acidobacteriota bacterium | reverse complement strand
GTCGAGGACATCGTCCAAAAGATTGCCCGCGCCCGCGCGAAGCTTGAGCAGATCAAACCCGGCTCCACTTTGCCTCGCGGGAAGAAAGCCGCCTGAGTGCATAGGTATTTCAGCGACACTACACTAGAGGGTACTAAGCGGTTTTGCGCGAGACCGTGTGCGCGGTGGACGGAGTCGATCTGTAGCGTTAGTGTCGTATTAGTGGAATTTACCAGGCGAGAAGAACTTGACGATACTGGAGTACTGTCCGCGCCGTCCCGCCGGATTAATCTACTGCAATTCGCCACGAGTCGGAAATGAGCTGGAGACAAGTGTGAGCTGGAGACAAGTGTGAGCGAAATTACGCCGGAGACAAGCATTGTCATCCGGGCTTTCAATGAGGAGCGGTGGTTGCCGGAACTGCTTGCGGCACTTGCACATCAGACCTACCGGGACTTTGAGACGATAGTAGTGGATTCTGGGTCAGTCGACAGAACGCGAGCCATCGCATTGGGAAATGGTGCAAGGCTGATCTCGCTGCGGTCCGAGGACTTCACGTTCGGATACTCGCTGAACATTGGTATTGAAGCAGCGCGTGGCGCATATATCGTAATCATATCCGCGCATGCGATTCCGACTGACGAGCATTGGCTTGAACGTCTCATCGCGCCGCTGCGCCAGTCGAGAAGCGCCATGGTGTTCGGTGGGCAGCGAGGTCATGCGCTATCCAAGTTTTCTGAGGCGCGTGACTTCGAGCGGGTCTTTCACGACAAACCGATGGTCATGGACGATGACCATGTGTTCGTTAACAACGCGAATTCGGCGATTAAAAAGAGCCTCTGGGAAGAGCACAGCTTCGACGAGGGCCTTCCGGGACTCGAAGATGCGGAGTGGGCGAAATTCTGGATACCACTTGGTTGGAATGTGATCTATGAGCCGTCGGCATGTGTATATCATGTACACACGGAAAGTTGGGTGCAGGTGCGCCATCGCTTTTACCGGGAAGGAATAGCGGGTCGGTGGACGGCGGTGCGGATTATTCGACACATACCGGCGGAAATTCTGAGAGAGTTGTGGTGGACGGTTAAGGACCTTGCGCTGGCGGGAGTTCGAAGAAGTGGGGCGGCGATATGCAGCGAAATTGTGCGTTATCGATACAACAAAGCGATCGGGATTGTCAATGGAATCTTGGCGAGTAGAAGGATAACGAATCCGTCGGAGCGTGCGGAATTACACTTTGACAAGGGATTCTCGGCTGTTGTGGTACGAGAGGCAAATTCTGCGAGGATCGAACCGCGCTCTATTCCTAAATTAAGGCCGAGTGAGGTCCTTGTGCGAGTCGCCTATGTGGGAATTACGGCGAGTGATCTCGCAGTATTCGAGGGTAGCGTTGTCCTCCCTCGAGTAGATGCAGGACCGGTTGGTATCGTGCCGGGGCGAGAGATTTCGGGAACGATTGTCTCGATCGGGAGCAACGTCACGGAACTACAAGAGGGAGATCGGGTGATTGTAGAGTCAATGCAGGGATGCGGGAAATGTGCGCCTTGTGAGAGCGGCAGGATAGGGAGCTGTCGCGACCGCGTGGACTTGGGGTCGCCTGGCGTGGACGGCGGTTACGCAGAGTATATTGTGGCACGGGCGAGATGTGTGACGAAGATTCCCGATGCGCTGTCACTCCGTCGCGCCGTGCTTTGGGAGCCAACGGCGGTAGCAATGAAAGGAATTCGAAGATTAATGGCTGCGACTGAAAATTCGCCGCAAGAGTGCGCAGTCCTGGGTAGCGACGCAATTGCATATTTGGTCGCTAATATTCTCATGTTGCGCGGTTACAAGGCTGCGAGACTTGCCGGCGGTATCGAAGGAGTTCGGAGTGCGGACGAATTTGTCTTGGGCGCGGAGCGGCCGCACGAGCTTAGTCGCTTTGCGTGGTTTGTGGCTGCGGCCGGAGAGGAGGGGTTGCACGATCTTCTGGTTCACGACTGCCGTTCGGGAAGCGGACTGCTGCTGCTTGCATCCGCGAATGAGTGGCAACGGCTATTGACGCATAGAATCGTGTCAAAAGATCTGGTTGTAGTGGGATCAGCGGGTTACTCCCGGGGCGATATCTCCGAGGCGTTTGACGTGTTGATGCGTATGGACGTTGCACCGCTTGTACAACACTGCTTTCCGCTTGAGGAGTTTCGGCAGGCATGGCGCGCATATCGGGGAGGGATGCACTCAAAGATCCTTCTTCAGGTCGACCATGGGGTGGTGTGAGGGTGGACGCACCGTTTTGGGAAGAACTGGCGGCTGGGAGATGGCCGAGAGGAGTTTGGGTGTTCCATGCGGGTGAGGCATCCATGCCTCCGAGAACAAAGAGAGGTGCGATTTCCCCATCGACGTGAGGAGATTTATGATTTCTCGCAAACGGTGGGCTCATAGCGTCTCGGACGTCTCTGAGACCGATGGGCACTGAGCAATAGCGCAAGTGAAACGGGAAGCATCGTCCAGGAGTGGAGGGGCTTCGGTTCTGCGGTGAGATGGGTGGGACGATGGAAATTTGGGATCGCCGAAGTGCTTGTATGAGTTGGCCACGAGTGCTGCGGCGTCTGTTGAGTTTGGTGTCGATTAGGGGAGAGTGCGGTTCGGTTGAATGCATTAGTGTCGATTTTTCAGTTCAATCGGATATTGAAATCGGGCGAAGCTGGGTGCGGAGATTCTATTCCGATCGCTAGCCGGAATGCACGGCTCAGTGGAGAGTCGATTCGTCAGAGAGCTGCGGTGAGTGTGGGTGTGGCAGCATCTTGTGTGCCAATTGAGGAAGGACATCGCTGCCGTCTAGCAGCCTGTCGGTCTTAGCAGGATTGACTGAGCAAATGACCAAATTTGCGATCCGAGATCCTTTGACATGAGGCGCCACGCGCAATGCCGCAGTTTACGGAGGCCGTTTTGAAACTCCACAATGCGCAGCTTGCAATTCGTCCTTCGCCGTCGCCTGAGGCGTTTTAGGAGGAATTTTCGTTAAGTCCGACAGGCTGCTAGGCGCACTTCCGGAGATGGGCGCGGTGCTAAGTGTGAAACTGTAAAAGAACGGAACGCTCGGTGAGAATTGGAGGTGGAGCGTTGCCGCGAAGTAGAGTCTGGGGCGTGGCCGAGCGGTGTCTAGAAAAATTTTTGGAGAATGACTCTTGCGCGGTCATGAGGTTGATACTGTGCGATGTTGTGAATTTAGTTTAATCGTATGGACTCTGAATCTAGTGCTGAACTACATGAGTCGGACGTAGATTGCAGGATGAGGTGGTCTGATGGGCGAGTGCCCACTCCTTTGCAAAGCGGGGCTCCGTTGTGGAAGAGTTATATACCTTGAATCCCAAGGCGATATGGGCGCAGCTCAAGAAAGAGCACATTGCCTTCTGGATGGTGTGCCTGTATGTGGTTCTGCAATATTTTGATCCCATGGAGATCTACCATCACCTTAACTTTCTTCCCTGGGACAAAATCGCTTTCGGTGTCGGCCTGCTTTCCCTGCCCTTGGATCCGTGCAGACGTTGGGTGCGCGATTCGACCAATGTGTGGATGACGCTCTTTCTAATTGTCCTGATTTTGTCATCAGCGTTTGCGATATACCCTTCGATATCATTTGGGCACTGGTTTGACTTCTTTGGTTGGTATGCAATCTATTTCCTAATAATCAACACCGTGACGACCAAAGAGCGTTACTTCATTTTCTTAGCGCTATTTTTGCTCGCGAACTTCAAGCTTTCATTCTTTGGTGCTCGCACTTGGCTCAAGAGAGGCTTTGGATTCGTCAACTGGGGGATTGTCGGCCCGCCCGGGTTTTTTCAAAACTCATCGGATCTCTCGAGCGAAATGTTGATGTTTGCGCCAATCGCATTCGAACTGGCGATGTTCGTCAAGCCGAGGGTGCGTCGAGTGACGCACTGGTTTCTGATGCTCGGCGCTGTGACAGGTGCGATGACGGTGCTAGGTGCGAGCAGTCGCGGGTCGCAGGTCGCGCTGGCCGCCCAGGGCGGATGGATGGCCTTGCAGCGAAAACTAAAATTCAAAGTCCTGCTTGGAATTGCTCTGGTTGGTGCGATGGGTTGGGCACTGCTGCCCGCAGCGGAAAAAGCGCGGTTTTCGCGAGCAGGGACCGATCCGACGTCAGTGCAGCGGTTCGACTATTGGCACGCTGGTTTGAGGATGATCGAAGACCATCCAGTGCTGGGGGTCGGGTATTTTAACTTTCCGGCCGTCTACGAGAGGTACGATCCAACTCAACTCTGGCATGGTCAGGCGCAATTGCCGCACAATATCTTCGTTCAGGTCGGAACGGATGCCGGACTGCTGGGGCTCGGGATTTTCCTGATTCTCATCTACCGCAACCTAAAGCTCACAAGAGAGATTCGACGTATTTGCGAGCGCCAAAAGCAGGCGCCCGCATTTGCTCCGTACGTAGCTAGAGGGCTGGCGGTTACGACGTGGGGGTTTGTCATTGCGGGGCAGTTTAATACTGTAAGCTACTATCCGTTCCTGTGGATCAATTTGGCGCTTACGGTGTCATTAGCGAATATCGTCAGGCAGTCGGCCGAGCAGTGGGTTGTTGCCGCTGTGCCGCCGGAATATCCAGGGAAAGTTTGGCAACAGAGCGAGTCGTCCCAATTAGTTCCGGATGAACTGCGGGCTCGAAGCGCTCAATGAGTCGGCCCCTCAAAGTCCTGCACATCGTTTCGGGAGATCTGTGGGCTGGGGCAGAGGTTCAGGCCTTCACTCTGATCACGCACCTTGCGCAGATAGCGGACACGGAAGTCGCGACGGTTCTTATGAACGAAGGCATGCTTGCGGAGAAACTGCGAAGCGCAGGGATATCGACCCGTGTGCTGGATGAGCAGCGGACAGGATCCGTCCGCTTGATCATTCGGCTGCGCGAAGTGCTCTGTAGCGAGCGCCCGGATGTCATCCACACGCATCGGGAGAAAGAGAACATATTGGGATCGCTAGCTAACAGGCTATGTAAACGTGTCCCGTCAGTGCGAACAGTGCATGGGCACCAGGAGCACGAGGGAGCGCGAGGATGGCAAGGCATTCGCCGTCGCGGAGTCGATGTGCTCGACAACTGGTGCGGCCGGACACTGCAGGGACTCGTTATTGCGGTGACCGAAGAGCTGGGCGTGCAGTTAGCAAGCAGGTTTTCAGGCAAGGTGGTGGTGGTGGAGAACGGCGTAGATGCGGATTCGGTTCGAGCGGAGCAGGGTGTCGCGGATTTTCGGTGCGCGGAGCCGGATGCGACACATATCGGAATTGTCGGCCGTCTGGTTCAAGTCAAGCGCATCGACCTTTTCTTAGAAGCCGCGAGCCTGTTGCTGCGCACGCAGTCACCGCATGACTGGAGGTTCCATGTCTTCGGTGACGGTCCGCTACGGGTGGAACTGGAAAATCGTGCGGAGGAGCTGCGAATTCGGCACCTAGTGAAATTCCACGGACATCGGCGGGACATGGCGACATGCATCGGTGGCTTGGATGGGTTGATCATTAGCTCGGATCACGAAGGGCTACCGATGACTGCGCTTGAAGCGGCCGCTCTGGGTATCCCGACGGCCGCGCATGCGGTCGGAGGACTCCGCGATGTCGTGCCGGAGGAGTTCCGGGTCACGAGGCATGATGCGATTGGCTACAGGGACGGAATTCTGAGAGCGCTTCAGGCGGAAGCGAGCGGGATCACCAGGGCCCGCGCCGAGTTGACGCTTAGGCGCTTTTCGGCGCGTTGCAACGCGGAGCGCATCCGGCTACTGTATGAGCAGCTGATCTCGCGAGAGCGCGCGATTGATATCGTACAGTAGCCGCAGTTGGTGCGAGCGAGATTCAGAGGCGAAAACGCGATGACGTCTGAACGGCGGCCGCGCAGTTTCATTAGGCACACTGCCACCTATGCGATTGGGAATTTCGCTCGCAGGATCGTGGGTTTCGCGATGCTGCCCATCTATACGCGATTCCTGACTCCTGCTGAATACGGTGTCGTGGGTCTGCTCACATTTGCGCTCGCGCTCTTCGAGCCAATTTTCGGTGCGCGGATGGGATGGGCGATACCGAAATTCTATTTTGACGCGATCGATGAGCGTGAGAAGCGGGCGGTGATCTGGGGGGCCTTGGGTCTGACAGGTGCTGTTAGCGCAGCGTCCATGTGCGTCCTCATAGCACTGCGCGGTGTAGGTTCGCATATTCTGTTTGGAGATAATAGATATGCTCTCGCATTCGGGGTGTTTGTTGTCAATCTTCTGAGCCAGCCCATTGAAGGGACGGGTTGGACATATCTGCGATTGCATGAGAGATCCGGGCTCTTTTTGGTGTTCAGCGTGGTGAAGCTGGCATTTCAAGTTGCGCTGAATCTATATCTGGTAGTGTATTTGCGGGAAGGTGTTCTCGGCGTTGTGGTAAGCGGCGTGGTCACCTCGGTCCTGATGAGCGTCTGGCTGACGCTATACGTCGCGGTGCGGGAGGCGCCGGTGTTCGATTGGCGAATTTCGCGGAGGATGCTTCAATTCTGTTGGCCCCTGTGGCTCTCGAGTCTGGCGGGCCTGTACATTGGGTCATCGGGAGCGGTGTATCTTAGGATGTTCGATACGCTCAGCGATGTGGGGCGGCTGGAGGTTGCGCTCAAGTTTGCGACTGTCGTAGGGGTATTTTGGGGGCCATTCTTCCAGCACTGGGAGCCGATGAGCTTCAAGTACCACAAGGAGGATGGGGGTGAGCGGAAATTCCAGGTGGCATTCATAGCGATGGCTGCGGTGCTGTTCGTAGCCGGTTCTGGGATCAGCATATTCGCGGGTCCCGTCATCCGGTTGATGACGACCAAGGCGTTTTACACGGCGGCGAGGGTGGTGCCTATTCTTGCGCTTGGCGCTATCCTGAATGTCCTGAAATCCTTCTTCAATTTCGGCTTCTTTGTTTCCGGGCGAACAAAAGTCCACACCCTCTGTCAATATCTTACGGCAGCGGTCATTACGATTGGATATGTGCTGCTGATTCCGCGCCTTGGCCTGATGGGTGCGGCAGTGGCGCAATGTTTGGCGTTTGCGGCAAGCTTTGTTTATGTGTATGGCTTTTCGCGACGCTATTACGACCCGAAAATTAATTTTATGCCGATGGCCGGATACATGCTGACGGGTGTTGTGGCATACGTCTGTGCAGATCTTGTGTTACGCATTGCGAATCCTGTGCTCGATCTGATTGTGAAATCATTTGTGCTGATCTTGGCAACGGGTGGAATCACATTCGTGGGGCTTCGGGCGATCAAGGCAGTTGATCCCCTGGCGGTTGAGAGTCTGCCGTGGCCGCTCAACCGATTGGGGAACCTGCAGCTGGGGAGGCAGCTAGAAAGCTAGGGGCGCCGGCGTGCCCCTCGGGTGGGTGCGTATTCCGGACAAAGTGATCATCGATTCCAGGTCATCGTGAACGACCGCAGACAACGACTTGCTCGGCGGCAGCGAGCCGGGCGTCGCGCCCGGCGTCCGCCTTCTCCGCTCGTGCTTTGGCGTCAAGTCGTGCGGATCACCAATGTGTTCACGATCAGCTGGAAAGTCTGATCACGTTGCCTTGGAAAACCTGTTCACGCTGAGCTGGAATACGCAGTTGGCGGATTTGAGAGGAGCGCGCCGACAGTGCGACGTGCAGAGTCAATAATACTGGTCGTCACAAGGCGGTGAGTGGGGAGAGTAAACAGCTTTCCCGCAAGCGAGGATGCGTTGGGAAAGGGTCCCTGAGCGTTGACAGCCTCGGGAACGCAGGCGACCTCGGGCAGGGCGGTGCCGTAAAGGCGGGAGGGGCCGAGACCGTTGGCGTTGAGGCGGTCTACCAGCGAGTCGCGTGTCTTCTGGTCCGGTGCGAGAAGAGCGAGGCGAAGAGGTTCGGGTGGAAAGGATGCACGAGGACTGTGCAATGGCGTGATGCCGAAATCCGTCCATTCGGTGAGCGCTGCCTCCCAGATGTCGCTACGGTAGGAGGGCTTTTCACAGTACTGCCCGAATGCCCGGCCGATGCGCCGCCATGAGCGTTCGGGCTGCTGCGACGCGTCATCGAGAGGTGTGTAAGCCACCTCCCCCAATCCGGTGCCCGGCAAAGCGGAATACACGCGGTACGCGTGGGGTCGGGTGAGGGCGTTAAACGCAATGGCGGCAGCGCGGCTGGCGAACAGCCGGTCGCGAAGCGCCAATCGGGCGGCCTCGGTGCTGGTGAGGGCGGAGGTGCCGGGAGGCGAGATGAGTGCTCCGCCGCCAAGCAGGTTCAACGGTTTCCCGCGGCCAAAGCTGAGTACAACGTACTCTCCGGGCCAGTCGATAGGCTCGCGGGGCAGGAATTGGGCACTATCCTGGATGAGGCCAATTCGCCTGTCTTGGCACAACCTCGCAAGATCATGGGCTTGATCACCGAGCCCCAACAGGTTGACGGCGATGATCCCAACGGTATTCGGTGACAGATTCGCCTCAAGGGAGACCCCATCGTAGGACCAGGTCGACGGTGCAATGTCGACCAGCCTTGGGAAGACACCTGCATACAGGGTTGCAGCGACTAGGTCCGGGCAGCCGTAGGCAGGTAGGATGACCTCTGGGGAACTGCGAGCGGCGCGAGCTGCGCAGGCGGCAATCGCTTGAGCAAGTGCTGCGGTTCCGGAAGCAAAGAGCGTGATCGGCCGATTGCCGAAAAAGCGCTCCATCACCTGTCGGGAGGATACGTCTCCACGCGACAGGGGGACGGAGCGGCGGACCGGGGGTAGAGCAGTGAGCCTCACCGCTTGGACGGCTCCCAAGTGAGAATGGTGCGTCTGGTGAGCATCAGTACGGTGGCATGCATGATGGCGACATTCACTTCGACGAAGTAGATGCCTATCCGGGCAAGGCTGATCTGACGCAGGGCAGGCGCAAGCTTGGCGGTGACTGGCGAAAGATACAGTGCGAGCTGGACCCAGAGGAGAGCCATGTAAAGAGGCGTATGGAATGCCAGGGCAATGTTGCTGCCCAGGGCGCCGAGGAGGAGCCAGGGTGTCGCCCAGCGCATTACCTTGTGGCTGAACACCTCGAATGAAAAGCGACCATAGCGCGCGACGTTGAGAACGCTCGCGCGGATTCGCAGGGAGTTCATACCGCGTGTGATGGTCCGCACCTTTCGCTGATATTCCTTACGGCTGTCTTTGATGTTCTTGTAATACGCGACGATGCGCCGATTTGAAACAGCGCGCATCCCCAGCTGCACGCAACTGAGTGCGGTGCCGAAATCGCTCTGAACGCGGCTGTCCCACCGCTGGCAGATGGTGCGCCGCGCTGCGAAAAAGGATCCGCTCAGGCCGACCAGAGAGTGAAAGCGGGCCTCCAGGTCACGCAGCCACATCTCGTAGCGGACGTATGCGCCTTCGCCTTGCAGAGTGCCGTCCTCAGTCAGGAACCGATCGACGCTCGAGACGGCGCCGACCATCGGATCGCGGAAGGCTTCTAGCAGGTGCCGAAGCGAGTCTTTCGGCAAGATGGCGCCTGCATCCGTAAAGACGATGATGTCGGCATCGGTGGAGACGATGGCGAGCTCTTGGGCATGCTCCTTGCCCAGACGCTCGGGGGAGCGAACGAGACGAATGCCCCTGTCCGCGTAGCGGCGCACAATTGAATCGGTCGCATCGTCCGAGGCATCTGAGGCGACCATCAAGTCCAGTTCAGTGCCTACCGGCTCCAGCTCGAGCGTGTTGTCCAGCTTGGCCTCGATTTTGGCCGCCTCGTTCCGGGCGGCAATGACCACGGCAATCTTATGCACGGGGAGAGGGGCCAGGTCGGCAGTGCTTCGGCGCGGCGGCAGAATGAGCAGAAGCGCCGGATACCAAAAGTAGCTGTAGGTCGCGGCAACGACGCAGAACCAGAAGAATACTTGCATCATCCTGTCAAGGCTTGCTATGTGGGTTGTGCCGGGGGCTCATTCGCTACCCGGCGCCGGCGCACAAGTACTCAATTGTGCAGCATCGGCCCAGGCGGAGAGCACGACGAGCGCCCAGATTTCGTTCGCGGCAGGGCCGTGTCCCGCGAGGTATTCGTCCCACAGCCGGCGGCACACTGCGGGCTCGATGGGGAAGAGGCGATGGAATGCCGAATTTCCGAGCATGTCGCCGGCCCATGAGCGCAATGGGCCCCGCAGCCACTGATCGATCGGGACCGTAAACCCCATTTTGGGCCGCTCGATCAAGCTACGCGGCAAGTACCGGTCCAGGATCGCTCGCAGCAGCCACTTGGTCGTTCGCCCGCGGAGCTTCAGGCTGTCCGGGAGCCGCCAGCTGAATTCGACGAGCCGGTGATCGAGCAGCGGCAGGCGGGTCTCGAGGCTGGCGGCCATGCTGGCCCGGTCCACCTTTGCCAGATTATCGTCGGGCAGGTAATTAATCTGGTCGGCCAGCAGCATCGAGGGCAGATCGTCCTTGAATTGGGCCGGCCAATCGCGCATCGGGGCCTCGAGTCCCGGGTTGAGTCTCTCCGGTTCGGTCCACCACGATGTCAGCCGTAGATATGTTTCCGTGAATGTCGCGGCTGTGAGGATTCGTGCAAGCTTGCGGCGGGTATCCGCGGAGCCGACCTGACTGCCCACCCGCATCATCTTTCTCATGAGCCAGGCGCTCTCTGATGAGCTGCCTGCGGCGAGCGCTCCCGCAAGTCCTCGGCGCAGGGGCGCGGGGATCCAGCGGCTGCGTCGCCAGGCGCTCGGCGCCAGCGCGTAGCGATTGTATCCGGCGAAGAGCTCATCCCCGCCATCTCCCGAGAGCACCACGGTGACCTGCGTACGGGCTAGGCGGGAGATGAGGTAGACGGGGAAGAATGATCCATTGGCCGTCGGTTCGTCCATCAAGGATACAAGCGCAGGGACTTGTTCCACGATCTCCCGTTCACCGAGTGAAAATTCCTCATGGCGCGTGCCCAAGTGGGCGGCGATGGCGCGCGCGTATTGGGATTCGTCGAACTTCGTGTCGTCGAACGCAACGGTGAAGGTGCGCACGGGCTGGGACGACTGATGCTGCATCACAGCGGTGATTAGCGAGGAGTCGATGCCTCCTGAAAGAAAGGCGCCAGTGGGGACATCCGCGTGCATCTGCATTCGCACTGATTCCCGGAGCAACTCGTCGCCACGCTTAATCGCTTCTGCTTCATCGGCGATTATCGAGTCTCGCCCGAGGTCAGCGGCGCGTCGGCAGCTCCAATAGCTTCGGGGTGCGACTTCATCCGGGGACGACCGGTCTGCCATATAGGGCCACGTCGGCGAGAGCCGCTGCGCTCTGCCTGCTTGGACCGTGAGCAGGTGCCCGGGCGGCAGCTTGTAAATGCCGTCATAAAGCGAATGCGCGCCAGAGACGCAGCCGTCTCGCAGGTACGCGCTGGTCGCCTGGCAGCTGATTCGGGCGTCAAGCTGTGGTATCGCTCGGAATGCACGCAGCTCCGATGCGAAGAACAAGTACCCGGCTACTTCGCCCAGATAGAGCGGCTTCTCGCCCATGCGATCACGGCCGAGATGCAGCAGGTGCTCGCGCTCATCCCATAAAGCGAAGGCGAACATGCCGACGCAGCGGCCGAGCGCCTCCTCGATACCCCACTCCGCCACAGAAGCGAGCAGGATTTCGGTATCACTTTCCCCTCGGAAGGTGTGGCCCAAGGCACGCAATTGCGAGCGCAAGCTCTTGAAATTATAAACCTCACCGTTGAACGTGATCCAGAATCGGTCCGCATAGCTCATGGGCTGCCGCCCGGTCTCGCTCAGATCGATGATCGAAAGGCGCCGATGGGCAAAGGCAACTCGGCCAGATGAATCGCTCCAGCGGCCCGAGGCATCCGGTCCTCTATGGACCATGCGCTGCGCCATGCGCTCGACAATGCGATCGAGCGGGTCGGGCCAGCTGGATCGCGCGCCTCGGAGTGCGATGGCTCCGGCTATTCCACACATGCGGCTGGGGCTCCAGTTTCAATGTAGCAAGACGCTGGGCTCATAATTTTATCCCTATGAGGGGCGTTGTGTAGGCGGCCCACGGTCCGGGTTCAGAGGTTACGAGAGATCGAGGTCATTTGTTAACAGATGTTTTGGAGTCTCTTCCAGAAATCGATGGTACTGAGCGAAGTTTCCGTAGGTAATTGGCGGCGACGCCAAGGCCATGTCCGGCGAAGTACGCGTACCCCACGGCTAAGAATGAGACGGCGAAACGGAAGTCTCTCGGTGACTGCATCGTGCGCTTCGCCGCGTAAAGTATGGGTGAGATCGCTTGTAGTGATAGGGTTGCTGCGATGACTAAAAAAAGCAGTTCATCGCGTGCAAATATAGTCCACGACAATAGTATTGGAATGACAAGCGAGGACAGTAAAAACACAACCGAGAGAATTAGTGTCAGATCGAATTCTGAGCGCACTTCGAGGTGATTGCTTCCGTGCCAGCGCTCCTTCGCGATTAACTCGCGCCATGTCCGAGGATATCCATAGTGCACGATGTGGCAGTCTGAGGCGGACACTAAGGAGAGGCCGCGCGCTCGAATGCGGTTCGATAATTGGTCATCTTCACCGGAAAGCAGCAATTCATCAAATCCGCCAATCTCCCGTAGTAATGCTGTTCGCAAAATCAGGCTCGAGGTCGCCAGTGTGTTTGCGGATTTGGCGACCCCAGCGCGAGAACTGCTTGGTGCGAGTCCGTGCTCGATCCATGTCCCACCCGCGGGCGAAAGGCACGGGCCGCCCACGGCACCGATGGTCTTGTCAGATCCAAGTATATTCACTGCGGTCCGAATCCATGTAGCTGGGACTGTGCAGTCTCCATCCACATAGGCAATGATGTCGCCTTTTGATGCCTTAAGGCCGCTATTTCGCACGGTGCCGATGTTCCCCCCCTGAATTGAAATCACCGAGGCTCCGGCGGCGTGGGCGAGCGTCGCGGTTGAATCCGTCGAGGAGTGGTCGATCACCAGGATTTCTAGTCTATCGTGTGGCCAGTCATTGGCTAAGACGGAGTCAATGCAGTCTGTTATGAACTTGCCTTCGTTGTGGGCAGGTATCACAACTGAAACAAATGGAAGGGATTCGTCGTCGGTCTTGTGTGACATTGCGGCAAACGCTAATGGAACATATTGTTTTGGCTATATCCGGGATTCCCAAAGGGCAACTGGCATGGATAGCGCAGGTGTGAGCAATGACATCAGAGTGTTCGCAAATTGCTCGGAACGTGCGCAGGGATATCGAGGTCACCGACCACGAGGTAGATGATGTCGGTGAATGCATCCAGATTGCGGTATCCGCTGGCGCGGTTCTTGACGATCTTGATGATGCGATTGAATCCTTCGGCGACGGCGTTGGTCAGATCGTGCTCGACAAAGGCGAGGATGTTGTCGAAATGGGTCTTCAGCGTGCCGACGAACGTGCGCAACGAGGGAATGCGGCTGCGCAGGGCGGAGGTCATCCAGGTGCGCAGGAACTTCTCTGCGGCGCCCTTGTAGGTGAAGCCCCAGAACTGAGCGAACTCGTCCTTGAGCACCCAGGCGCGATGAATACGGCGATGGCAATGCCGCAGGCGATTGAGAGTGCGGGTCTGACCCTTGGTGCGCGTGGCCGGGTGCCGGTACAGCCGCCAGCGCAGGCCCTTGATCGCCTTGCGCTGCTCGCCGGCCAGTGTGCGCCATTGCTCCTTGCGTACCGCGTCGACGGCTTCGTTGAGGGCCTTGGTGACGTGGAAGTGATCGATGACGAGCGTGGCGTTCGGGCAATGCTGTTTGATCGCTTCCGTGTACGCGCGGCTCATGTCGCAGCTGGCCCAGCGGATCTGGCTCCGCCGGTACTCGCTCAAGGCTTCGCAGAAGAACCGATCGATGGTTTCGCGGCCTTTCCCGGCCCCCACCCACACCACCCGGGCGCGCTCGAGGTCGTAGACCCGGGTGGCGAACTTGCGTCCCTTGCAGTAGGCGATCTCCTCGACCCCGAGGCGCCTGAGGCCTCGGATGCGCTGTCCGTCGCGCCTGGCGGTAACGCTGCGGTGCAACAGCCCCGAGAGCCTCGAGCGGGGCATGTGCAGGATGTCGGCGGCCGCCTTCTGCGTCATGGCGCGGCAGCGCATGCCGATACGCCATTCGAGCCGGTAGGTGACGCGCACATAGCGGGTCGCCCAGGGGATCTGCTCCGGTACACGACCATGCGTCGGGCACTCGATCTCCCGGGGGGCGAACCACAGCAGGATGTTGATCCCAATGAGGGTCAGATCCTCCCAGCTGCGCCCCACGCCCGGACTCGACACGATGCGCCCCCGGCGGTTGCACTGCGAACCGCGGCAGCCGTTCTTGTAGGACTTGACCGTCCGGTGCAGCCCCCTGCCATGGTCCAGGAACTTCAAGTCAGTGACCTTCATGCCTGTCAGACGTAGAATCTTGCTCAGCAACCTTGTGTTGCTCACGGGTCTTGTCAGCTCTCTGTCGATTGGTTGTCAACAGAAGGGATGAGCGCCGTGTCTTTGAACAAAATCAACTACCTGGATTCGCCTCCAAAGTGATTGGGAATCTCGGATAGAGCCATTTTTTTATGAGCTAGTGTAGTGTCGCTGAAATACCTATGCACTCAGGCGGCTTTCTTCCCGCGAGGCAAAGTGGAGCCGGGTTTGATCTGCTCAAGCTTCGCGCGGGCGCGGGCAATCTTTTGGACGATGTCCTCGAC
>JAJYFA010000105.1 GCA_021790995.1 Acidobacteriota bacterium | reverse complement strand
CGCTCAAACCGATCGTCGATGCCGTCCCCGTCGACGAATTGCTGGTCAGCGTGATCGCGCCGCTCACCGCACCGGCTGCCGTGGGAGCAAAAGCAACCGCAAGCGTCGCCGACTGCCCCGGGTTCAGCGTGAGCGGAAACGTCACACCGGAAATCGTGTAGCCCGCGCCACTGACCGCACCGGCGCTCACCGTCACCGCCGCCGTTCCCGACGAGGTCAGAGTCACCGATCCGCTCCCGGTCGCACCTACATCTACCATTCCAAAGCTCACGCTCGTCCCGCTCAGCGCGAGCGTGGGCGTGGACGCGCTCAGGCTAAGTGTGTAGTTCTTCGTCGCGCCTCCGGATGACGCCGTCAGTGTCGCTGTCTGGGCCGTGCTTACCGCCGAGATGGTAGCCACAAAGCTGGCAATGGTGGCTCCCTCGGTCACCGTCACCGACAACGGCACGGCGACTGCCGTCACATTGCTTGACAGGCTCACCACCTGGCCGCCTGTGCCGGCCGCCGCGTTCAGCGTCACCGTGCAGGTGTCCGTCCCGGCTCCGTTGATCGACCCGTTCACGCAGCTCAAACCGCTCAGAACCGGCTGCGATGAGGTTGCAGGCGATGATGATGTGGAAGGCGAGTCCGTCGCTGGCTTGCTGGCCACGATTGACGCTACACACCCCAGCAGATTCAGCGAAAAGGGCAAAGCGAGAAGCGCTAAGCCGGCTGCGATCCACCTATTATTTTTGCGAAATGTCAGGCCATGACGCCAAAGAGGATTACTCCGTGCCGCAGCATGGAGATTGGGTGATATGACGTACGCCGTACGCTTACCACTGCAAAGCGGGGAAAACATTGCTGCCCGCAAAGGCCTCATCTTGCAATCGCTCCGGAGCCAAAAGAAAAACGCTCACGTTACGAGGGTTTACTCTCCGGAGTACCAAATCAATATCACGCAGGTAACTAAAGGCATGGCCAATAAGAGGGATACCGCTTCTACGTTGCATATTTATAAAGCTTTATATCCACACATCCCATCAATCATTTTCATTACATCGGTAACTCTACAAATGTCTTACAGGTACTACTTATGACTTCTCGCACACTGGTGCGTTCCCGTTAGCCACTATTTGAGCAGGAAGATCACCAGAGGAACTCGCGGCAACAGGTCCGGGGCGGGGCTTCTTTTCCTTCAAGCAGTTGATCTGGTGTGCGAACCGTTCGCCTTCCAACGGGCTCACCGTCTGCGAAGCAGCGCCATCACTGGCAACCCACTTAAAATAAACGCCGAACCGATCAACGATCCGTTCAGGTTCCCGGCAAAGCTTGAAACCAGCACCACCGCCGCGCACACCACAAACGCAGCCGGAACGAACGGGTAGCCCCACACCCGGTAAGGCCGCGCCAGATCGGGCCGTTTGCGGCGATAAATAAACACAGTGCTTGCCGCCAGCGCGTAAAACAACCACTCGGAAAAGACCGTCAGTTCAAAGAGTTGTTGAAACCGGCTCAGAAACAGCAGCAGCACCGTCGCCAGCAGTCCCTGCGCCACCAGCGCGGTAGACGGCGAGTGAAAGCGCGGATGCACGCGCCCAAACCGGCGTGGAAACAGCCCGTCGACCGCGGCGGCGTAAGGAACCCGCGCGCCCGACATGGTGCTTCCGTTCAGCGCCACCAGAATGCTGACCGCCATGGCCGCGGCGACAATGCCCGCGCCGCTGTTTCCCGCAGCCACACGCAGCGCCGCCACGGCCGGCCAATCCGAACCGGCAATCGCCTGCGCCGGGAGCATGTACTGAATGGCCGCGTTGGTCGCCATGTAGAGTGCGGCCACCGCCAGCAGCCCCCCGATGAGCGCAATGGGGAGGTTGCGCTCTGGCCGGCGCACCTCGCCGGCCACCGTGCTCAGGTCGCTCCATCCATCGTAGGCCCACAGCGTGGCAATCACCGCCAGCATAAAGCCGGTCCAGCCGCCCGTCGCGTGCTGGAGCGTTGTGGTGAAGTGGCTCCAGTTGCCCGCCGGCGACCAGAAACACAGCGCCGCCACCAGCCCAATCAAAACCGCCTTCAGCACCGTGGCTGCCAGTTGAAAATCGCCAGCCTTCTTGATGCCCAGATAGTTCAGCCCCGTAATCAGCCATGCCGCGGCGATCGCGAAAAGCTGCGACCCGTAAATCGGAATCGGCAAGCCGGGAACCGTATCCGACAAGCGCGAAAAAGCAGGAAAGAATTCAAGCGTCCGCGCCAGGCCCACGGCAATGGTTGCAATCGAGCCGGGCTTTGCCACCGTAAACCACGTCCACGTATAGAGAAATGCCGTCGTATCCCCATAGGCGCCGCGCAGGTACACATATTCACCGCCGGCGTACGGCATCATCGTGCTCAACTCGGCATACGTCATGGCGCCAAACAGCGACAGCAACCCGCCGACGATCCACGCCAGATACACCAGGAGCGACGAGCCCGCGTCGCGCATCATCTCGCTCGGGATGAGAAAAATTCCGCTGCCAATCACCGTCCCGACGACGATCGCAATGGCCTCGCCCGCGCCCAGCACGCGCGGCAAACCGCCCGGCGAGCCCTCGTTCAATGTTTGGGGTGATCGTTCCATGCGCGATTGCGTGGAGAAGAGAAGCTTCGAACGTTCCGGCTGTCCGGCCCAATCCCCCTGAATCTGCCATCCTTTCCGGTTGTATCAATATATACGCCGGAGCCACTTTGCAGCCCGGCGCAACTGTGTTCAACACGGTTCCGGCCGGACCGCCATCGGCAGACCATCTGCAGGCTGCGCCATCCTTTCCGCGCAAACCGGAACAAGCGCAGAGGAAGTGGCGAACTCCCTCAGATCTTCCCCAGTTCAAGCTCTGCGTGATTCGTTCCCGCGCGATTCGTTCCCTGCGAGTTTTTTCCCCGGCCCATCTTTCCTGGTGGTACAATCTTCCCACGTCGCTCGCTATGACCGAACGATCTTCCCTATCGCAGACATTCATTGAAGTGATCGCCCCTGACCAGTCCTGTCAGGCCATCGCTATCACGGTTTCGCCGTTTCCGATCGGCCGCGGCGAAACCGAGAATAGTGTTCCTCTCGCCGATGGGCGCATTTCGCGCCGCTGCGCAGCAATCGTGACCGAGGGATCGAGCTATCGCGTCGAAGACCTCGGCAACCGCTATGGCGTGTTTGTGAACGGAGTCCGGGTGCGGCAGCAGCAGCCGCTGCGCGACGGCGACACGATCGGCTTCGGTATCGAGGATAGCTACCGGGTGGTCTTTCATGTGGGCGTTGCCACCGACGCCGGCGAGCCGGACTCTGTGGCTCATCTGCTCACGCGCATCGGCACCTTCTCCGATTTCACCGCTCCGGCCTCTTCAGGCGGACTGAGCAAGCTGAATCTGCTTCTCGAGGCCACTTCGCTCCTGCACTCCCAGCTTCCGCTCGATTCCGTCCTGGGTTCGATGCTCGATCACGCAATCTCGATCACCAATGCCGACCGCGGCCTGCTCATCGAGCCTGACGCCATGGGCGTGATGCGGATTCATCTGGCGCGTGGCAGCAGGAGCGACAATCTTCCCGTGGAAACGCTCAGTCCCAGTCAGACCGCCATTCAACAGGCCCTCGGCAGGCAGTCCAGCGTCATCACGGAAGACCTTCATCTTGCAGGGCTTGACTTGAAAGCCGCCGAGAGCATCGTTGTGCAGGGCTTGCGCGCCGTGGTTGCGATTCCGCTCTATGCTTCAGCACGCGCCGTCGCCGACACTGACGGCAACCTTCAACGCGGCTCTCTGCTGGGTGTGATCTATCTGGATTCGCGGCGCATCGCAGCCTTCTCCGCCATCGACCGCCAGATCCTCGATGCGCTTGCTGTACAGGCAGCCAGCATTCTCGACAACGCCCGCCTTGTCGAAAAGGAGCGCGAACGCCAGCGCATGGAGCAGGAGCTTTCCATCGCACGCAACATACAGCAGGCGCTGCTTCCCCAGGGACTTAACGACTTCCCTCACCTTGCCGTAACCGGCGTGCAATTTCCCTGTACCGAGGTAGGCGGCGACTATTTCGACGTGATTGCCTGCGGCGAAGACCGCACCGCGTTCATGATCGCCGACGTCAGCGGGAAGGGCCTGGGCGCCGCTCTGGTGACTACCATGCTGCCGGGCGTGTTCTCCGGGCTTACCATGGGAGCCGAACCCGTCAAGGTCTTCAGCCACTTCAATCGCTTCCTCTGCAATCACGCTCAAGTTGGCCGCTACGTCACCATGTTTGTGGGTATGATCGGCGAAGACGGCGTGCTGGAGTACATGAAGGCCGGCCATCCGGCGCCGCTGCTGCTGCGTGGGGGCGAGGTGAGTGAGATCTACGGCGACGGCTCGTTCCCCGTGGGCCTGATTCCCGAAGCCGAGTTTGAGCTGGCTCGTCTGCAACTCGAGCCCGATGACACGCTCATCCTGTTCAGCGACGGCGTTACTGAAGCGCAAAACGTACATGACGATCTGTTTGAGATCTCCGGCCTCATTCGCGCACTTGCCGGCAAACAGAATCTGTCAGTCGAAGCTCTGAAGCAGTCTGTTCTGGACGCGGTGAGCAACTTCACGCGCGGCGCGCCTCCGTCAGACGACATTACGCTCCTCGTGGTTCGCTATCGCGCCACGCCTCCCGGATCCCACTCCACAATCGACTCCCCCTAGTCTTTATTCTTTCTACTTTGTTTTCCTTTGGGAGAATCTTCACCATGGTGCCTCCGAACGTGATTGGCAGGTATGAAATCGTCGAGGAGTTGGGCAAAGGCGCAATGGGCAGCGTCTTCAAGGCGCGCGACCCTGTGATGGGCCGCATCGTCGCCATCAAGACCATCCATGCGTCGGCGCTCAACGGAGAGCAGAGCCATGAGTACCGCGCGCGATTCGAACGCGAAGCCCGCGCCTCGGCCGTGCTGGCACATCCCGGCATCGTGCCCATCTTCGACGTGGGCGAGCATGAGGGAGCGCCATTTCTCGTCATGGAATTCGTCGAGGGCCGCACATTGGAGCGCGCCATGAGGAAAGGCGAGCGATTCACCCTCGACCGTGTTTGCGAGATCGGCCAGCAGATTGCCGAGGCCCTCGACTACGCGCATCGCCAGGGTGTGATTCATCGCGATGTCAAACCCGCCAACATCCTGCTCACTTCGCGCGAGGTCTACGGCAGCGAGCGGCCCCGCATTACCGACTTTGGCATCGCCAAACTGGCCCAGAGCGAGCTCACCACCACCGGTCAGTTGCTCGGCACCCCTGCCTTCATGCCTCCCGAGCAGTTCACCGGAGCTTCCATCGACGGCCGCGCCGACCTCTTCTCACTGGGCGTCATTCTCTATTCGATGGCTACGGGCGAGCAACCCTTCGGCGGCGAAACTGTGACAGCGGTCTCTTACAAGGTCGTCCACACCGAGCCCATTCCGCCCGCAAAACTCAATCCTGCCATTCCCGCGGCCCTGGAAACTGTGATTCTTAAGTGTCTGGCCAAGAATCCCACAGACCGCTATCAGACTGGCGACGAGTTGGCGCAGGATCTTGCGGCACTGCGCACCCATCCCCAGGCCACCTTGATACAGACGGTGGCTACGGCCGTTACCGATCCCAATGCCACGCTGGCGGCTGCGCCCAGCCGCATCTCGCACCCGCAGGCCAATGCCCCCGCAGCGGTGCAAAGACCTCTTGCCGCATCGGGCAAGATGCCTTCCAGCCCGCGAAAGCGCCAGACTGTGGCTGCCGCGTCTCTGCTGGCGCTGGCGGCAGCAGGCGCCGGCGGCGGGTGGTTGCTGCTCCATCAGCATCGTCAACAGCCCGCTCCACTGGCGCAGCAGCAGGCCACTGCCATGCCCTCCTCGCAGTCGGCCACTCCCGCGCTGTTGCCGGTGAATCAGCAGGCCGTGCCGTCCAGCAGTGCGCCTGTCGCCAGTGCCAAGCCTTCGCCAGCCGGACCTGCCGCTGCAAAGCCCAGGCCCGCCAACAAGTCCTCTGTGGTCTCCAATGTCTCGCCTCCGGCAACCAGTCCTGCTCCCCCGCCCGCAACCAAGCCGTCCACGGCAACAGCGCCGCCGCCCGCCACAGTACCCGCGCCCCAACCAGCGACGCCGGTCTTCGTTGCCTTCGACCCCCACAAACTCGATTCCAGCGCCAATTCCAGATTCAAGATTGAATTGAACCATCTGCCCAGCGGATTGCCCATCACGGTGGAGATGAACCGGGCCGTCTTTCTTCGCTTTGTTACGGGCGACAGCACCGGCATCGACAGTCTCTTTGTTCCGCCCGGCATTCAAACCTTCCAGGTCAGCGTCAAGAACGGCAACCAGAAAATCCTCTCCAACGTTGTCTCCAGTGAGTTCAAGGCAAGAAAGCGCAAGAACCTCAAGATCGAACTCCGCAACCAGGGCAAAGCCCCCGCCGGCTCGCCGTCACAGCTCAGTGCCGGCACACAGATCTTCATCTCGTTGTCGAGCCCGTTCTTTTAATTCCGTTTTCATAATCGTCCGGTAGGATCGGTCTGTCTCTTGCCGGACGCATCTCTGTCATCTGGCCTTCAAATACTGCGGCCGCGCGACAGATGCATCAGCGCCCCACCCGCTTCGCTCCTTCTGTGGAAGAGGCGGGGGAACTTTGTTGCAGTTTCCGGACCGGATCGACAGGAGCCTGCGGCGCCGTAACCGAAGATCCCCAACGCTGAAGGAAGAACACCATGCAAATCTCCACGGAAGATATACCCGGCGGCATCACCCGCGTCGCACTCGACGGCCGCATGGACATCGCCGGTGCCGCCCAAGCCGACCTCAAGATGAACATCGTCGCGGGCTTTGCCGCAAAACTCCTTGTCGACCTCCGGAAGGTAGAGTTCCTCGGCTCGATGGGCCTGCGCTCCATCGTCATACCCGCGCGCGCCGTGCGCAGCCGCGGCGGCAAGGTGGTGCTGTTCGGGCCCAATGAGATGGTGCAATCGGTTCTGAAGACCAGCGGTATCGATTCCCTTTTGCCTATCTACCACGATCTCGACGCCGCTATCGCAGCGCTCGATTAAGCTATGATCTGCACACCGGCGGCCATTATGCCTGCAGCCCGTCCATCCACGCCTGCGCTACGGCTCGTGCTCACAAGCCGTCTGGAAGACCTCGGTCTCGCCTGGCCGTGGGTGGAGGCGCTGGCCGATCACTACCACATTCCCGCGCAAACTCGGTTCGCCATCGAGATCTGCCTCGAAGAGGCGCTCTCCAACATCGTTCACCACGGCTACCGCGGCCAGGGCGATCGACCGATCACGGTGGACTGCGAGCTCTCCGGCGCCGGCGAACTCGTCTTCACCATTGAAGATGAGGCTCCGCGCTTCGATCCCTGCGCGGCCGACGAATCGCCCGCGCACGCATCGATTGAAGAACTGAAGCCCGGCGGCCAGGGCATCCGGCTGATGCGCAAGTTTGCAGGCCGCGTCACCTGGGCACCGGCACCCAACGGCAACCGGCTCACGTTAGCCTTCGCCCTCCCGCATTGATGCGCGCAAACCCCGATCTATCGCTTCCGACACCGAACCTTGCGCCCCCAATCCCAACCTTCCCGCTCGCTGGCGAAAAATAGGACCACATAGGTATTGAGGCAGACTCGCTGCCTCGCCGGCTCACTCCCCGCCCTCTAGATCTCTGTTTCCTCGCGCCCCTTCGGGTATCATTACGTCTATAAGGGATGCGCGGCCGGCTTTCCCCTTGCGGCCCGCACGGTGGTGTGTGTGTCACGATTCTTTCAGCGTTTTGTCTTTGTTGTTTCCGTAGTGATCTTTTCCGCTCTCGGCATGGGCTACATTCTTGGCGAGGCTGGCTGGCTCGGCGTGCATGCCGGTGACGAGCACGATGCCGCATACCGCCAGATACGCGTCTACGCCCAGGTTCTGCGCAAGATTCAGAACGACTACGTCACACAGCCCAACATCCCCGATGTAACCGACGGAGCGCTGCACGGCCTTCTCGACTCGCTCGACCCCGACTCCAGCTACCTCACAGCCGCCGAGTACAAGATCTATAAGAACCGCCCCGCCAACGAAAACGCGCAGGTCGGCCTCACCGTCTCCAAGCGTTACGGCTACGCCACCATCGTCAACGTCCTGCCCGGCTCGCCCGCAGACCAGGCGCATCTCCAGGACGGCGACGTGATCGATCTCATTGAAGGCCAGTCCACGCACAGCATTCCGCTCGCACTCGTCCGCTTCATGCTCCAGGGCAAGCCAGGAACCTCGGTGACGATCTCGGTAGTTCGTCCCTTCAAGCCCAATCCTGACAAGATCGTGCTCACCCGCGCCATTCTCAGCACGCCTCCGCTCGGCGAACAGTTCTATGACAACGCAACTGTCCTCTATCTCAAACCCGGCGAACTAACTGCTTCGCGCGTCGACGATCTGGCTGCCCGCATCAAGGCCGCCGGCAAGGACCGCAAGATTCTCCTCGACCTGCGCGATACCACCGGCAACGATCCCAAGCAGGGACTGCGCCTGGCCAACTTTTTTATCAAGCAGGGAACGCTGGCCACTCTCGAAGGCCAGAAATTTCCCGCCCAGACCTTCGCAGCCGATCCCGCCGTCTGGCTCACCGCAGATCCGGTGGTTGTGCTTGTCAACCGCGGCACCTACGGCGCTCCTGAACTTGCCGCAGCCGCCATTGAGGATCTGAAGCGCGGCGATGTCGTCGGCGAGCGCACCTTCGGCGAAGGCTCCGTGCAAAAGACGATCGACCTGCCAGAAGGCGCTGCGATCATGCTCACAGTCGCCAAGTACAAGGACCCCGCAGGCAAAAAGATCGAAGACGAAGCCGTCACACCCACGGTCATCGTCCCGGGCCCCGAAAACAGTGGTGTGCCCATGCCACCCACAAATAGCGATGAACAGTTGAATCAGGCCCTCTCGCTGCTGAAGACCAAAAACAGCTAGCACCCGGATCGCACGAGGTATGAGCCAGCTCAAGCAGTAGCGTCTACTGACCGGCCGCAGCCTGGGTTCCCTGCCCCACGCCTGCGGCTGCCCACCCCTGTTCGCGCTTCCAGCGAATACATTGGGAAGCACAAACCCAGATCGGGCCCCTCCAACCGGCCTCGCGACGCGTCACACTCCACGCACCCTCCTTGCAGGTATACTTTTTCGCAAAGGACAAGTGTTCAAATGGAAGACGCAACGCTCTTCATCCCTGGTTCCCTGCAAAATGCGGCTGTCTTTACCATCGCTCTCGCGTTTGCGGGTTATCTGCTCACATATCTAAGCAACCGCATGATGGCTCGCCGCGCTGACCGCCTGCGCCTGGTCAACCAGCGCATTAACGACTTCTACGGCCCCCTTTATGTGGCTACCGTGGCCGGCAATATCGCGTATAAATCGCTGCTCGCCAAACAGGGTAAGACGCACTGCCATCCCATCCGCGACGAAGACCTCGGGGAATGGGTGCTCTGGATGAAGACGATCTTTATGCCACTCAACGACGTGCGCGAAAAAATCATCATCGAAAATGCTCACTTGATCGTCGAGGAAGAGATGCCGCAGTGCCTGCTCGACTTCGTTACCCACGTCGTCGGCTACAAGGCGCTGTTGCAGAAGTGGGGCGAAGGCAACTACACCGAACGCCGCTCCATGATCGGCTGGCCGCCCGAGTTCGATCTCTACGTCGAGCAGTCCTATCGCGCCTTGAAGGCCAAGCAGACCCGCCTGCTGCACAACTCGCTCTGGCGTCTCTGGCGGCGCATCTCCCGCTCCTCGAAGTAGCCGCCGGAACCCGCCGAAAACCTTTATTGCCCCACGGATCCGTTGAGGTGTTCCCTCTGCCCCTGGAAGAAGCGGTGGTGTACCATGCTGAGTCCGAGCAGCAGAATCAGAACAAAGAGAACCGTTACAAGCAGAACTCGCAGAATTCCTGCCCGCCCTGGCTCCTGCTCCATGTGGGCCTGCAATTTCGAGCCGATCACCATCGCATCCCCCCCTCCTGCGCCGGCGCCGCGCACCTTTCCCTCACTGCGTAAGATGCGCCTCTTATCCGTACTGTTTTACACACCGCAACAGCTATTGCCTCGTGCCTGAGATCGTACCCTCATTGCTGCGCTCGATCAATCAAATTCTCTCCATGCGCTTGATGCCGCAAACGCAGGGATTCACAGCACGGGAATCTTCACTCGCCTGGCCAGCTTTCGAGGCTTTTTGAGTCAGAAACGAGGCAGGAGGACGGAAAAACGAGGCTTGGGACGCAGATTCACAACCGCACAGGAAGTCCGAGGTTCTTCCAGAGGCGCAGCGCGGGGCCGGCCTGGTTGATGGTGTAGAAGTGCAGCCCCGGAGCGCCGCCGCGCAAGAGCGTTTCGCACAGCCGCGTCACCACCCCAATGCCAAAGTCGATGAGCGCCGGTTTGTCGCCATCGAGTTCTTCAAGCCGCAGCCGCACCCAGCGCGGCAGATCCGCGCCGCAGCCGTTACAGAACCGCACCGTGTTCGTGTAACCCGTAATGGGCATAATGCCCGGCACGATGGGAATCGGGATACCGGCCGCCGCGCATCGCTCCACAAAGTCGAAGTACGCATCGGCGTTGTAGAAAAGCTGCGTAAGCGCCTCGTCCGCGCCAGCCTCCACTTTTCGCCGGAAGTTGTCGAAGTCTTCGCTCGGCCTGCTGGCCTGCGGATGCATCTCAGGGTAGGCAGCTACCGCGATCCTGAACCACTCGCCATGCTCGGCGCGGATGAAGCTTACCAGCTCGTTTGCGTAGCGGAACTCGCCGGGCGCTGCCGGACTCAACGCCGTTGCCGGCAAATCGCCGCGCAGCGCCACAATGCGCCTCACACCCGCCTTGCGATAGCGATGGAGTTGCTCGGCAATCTTGGCGCGCGTCGACCCGATGCACGTAAGGTGCGGCGCAACCTCGACGCCTGAGTGCTCGACCACGGTCAGCAGCGTCTCGTAAGTCCCCTCCTGATCGGAGCCGCCGGCGCCCTGCGTCACTGAGAAATAGTCGGGGCGCAAAGCCGCCAACTGCGCTATCGTACCCGGCAGCTTGGCCTGCGCCTCCGGCGTGCGCGGCGGAAACAGCTCGAACGAGAAGGTGTGCGATGAAGATGTCATGATTGTCCAGTTCCGATCGAAAGCCGGCGTTTTATCAAAGTTGTTGCAGAATTTTTTCCGAAGTCGTTCGAGTTTCGATTAGAGCTTGAGTAACTTGTTCTTTCGAATCATCGAAAGGGCCGCCATCCTCTGCATTTCCATCGCCTCGAAAAACTGTGAATTCAGCGGATATGATTTTGCTGTTTGTTCCTAACTAAACTTCAAACCTTCAAAGAATCGCAAACGAGCCGGGGATGGCCTCGTCCAGAGTGGCCAGCAAAGCTCCGTTTGCTTTTGCCAACTGCGCCAGATGCCCATCCGTAGTTTGCCGGGGCCGCTTGACCCAGGAAGGAAGCATGGCAATATCATTTCCATCGGGAATAAAAACGAGGGATCTCTTTGCCTTGAGGCGAACCAGCAAGGTCTGGGCTTGCTGCACGGTAAAGCCGTAATTGGGCGCTTGTGAAGCAATTCGTACAAAACCCAATTCCGTAATCGAACACGTCAGCAGAGTCGCCGTTGCCGCCGATTGGGTCCAGAGGGCGACGCGCTCGTGAAATGCATGATGAAAAATTCCCAGCGCAATCAGAGCATTCACATCGAGCAGATATTTCATGGAAACTCGGCCAGCATCTCCCGGACTTGTTTATTGGTCAAAACAGGTGCATCCGGTCCTGCGTATAAAACCGGCAATCCGCTGATGGGATCGTCGATGATTTTGGCTTGACGAGATTTTTTCTCGCGCGGCGTAAGAAAGATGCTGCCTTCTTTGATCCGCACATCCAGCGGATCGCCGGGGCGAATGCCGAGCCTGCGGCGAAGCGGCCCTGGCAGCACAACTTGACCTTTTGTGGAGACCCGCGTCTGCATAGTAAGACGATCTTACCTTCTATGCTGTTTCGTGGCAAGATCTTCCAAGGGCCTTCCGGCTTTTCCCGGCCGGAAGGCCAATCCGAACACCGGCCGCTAGTATCTGTAGTGTTCCGCCTTGAACGGCCCATCCACCGGCACGCCGATGTAGTCGGCCTGCTGTTGCGAGAGCCGCGTCAGTTTCACACCAATCTTCTCCAGATGCAGCCGCGCCACTTCTTCATCCAGCTTCTTCGGCAGCACGTAGACCTCCGGCTTATACGTCTCGCGGTTCTTCCACAGGTCGATCTGCGCCAGCGTCTGGTTGGCGAAACTGTTCGACATCACGAAACTCGGGTGGCCCGTGGCGCAGCCCAGGTTCACCAGCCGCCCTTCGGCGAGAACGAAAATCGCGTGCCCATCCGGGAACGTATACTTGTCCACCTGCGGCTTGATGTTGAGCTTCTTTACGCCGGCCCCCGCGTTCAGCCGGTCCATCTGGATCTCGTTGTCGAAGTGTCCGATATTGCACACGATCGCCTGATCCTTCATCTTCTGCATGTGCTCGAAGGTGATGATGTCGGTGTTCCCCGTGCACGTCACGTAGATGTCGCCGCGGCCCAATGTCTCCTCGACCGTCGTCACCTCGAAGCCCTCCATCGCCGCCTGCAATGCGTTGATAGGGTCAATCTCCGTCACCACGACGCGCGCGCCCATGCCGCGCAGCGAGTGCGCCGATCCCTTGCCCACGTCGCCGTAGCCGCAGATCACCGCTACCTTGCCTGCCACCATCACATCGGTTGCACGCTTGATGCCGTCGGCCAGCGACTCCCGGCAGCCGTAGAGGTTGTCAAACTTGCTCTTGGTCACCGAGTCGTTGACGTTGATCGCCGGCACCAGCAGCGTGCCCGCTTCCATCATCTTGTAGAGCCGGTGCACGCCCGTCGTCGTCTCCTCGGAAACGCCGCGCCATTGCTCTACGACCTTGTGCCAGTGCTGCTTGTCCCCGGCGTAAATCTTCTTGAGCAAATCCTTGATGACCTGTTCTTCGTGATTACCCGAAGGCGTCTCGACCCACTTGTCGCCGTTCTCCAGCTCGTAGCCCTTGTGGATGAGCAGCGTCGCATCGCCGCCGTCGTCGACCACGAGCTGCGGCCCCAGCCCGCCCTTGTGCGTGAGCGCGCGATAGGTGCACTCCCAGTAGTCTTCCAGCGTCTCGCCCTTCCACGCGAAGACGGGAATGCCCGCGGCGGCAATGGCCGCGGCAGCATGGTCCTGCGTCGAGAAGATGTTGCAACTCGCCCACCGCACCTCGGCGCCGAGCGAAACCAGCGTCTCGATCAGCACCGCCGTCTGAATCGTCATGTGCAGCGATCCGGTGATGCGCACGCCGCTGAGTGGCTTCTCGGCTGCGTACTTGTTGCGGATCGCCATCAGCCCCGGCATCTCCTGCTCGGCGATGTCAATCTCCTTGCGGCCCCAATCGGCCAGGCCGAGGTCGGCCACCTTGTATTCTCCGGTCTTCGCGCTTTCAAGCGTTGCGGTTGCCATAGATAGAGCTTCTCCCATTGCTTTGAGAATAACATTCGCCGGATTTGAGGCGACCGCCAGTCAGCGGGTCTGTTTGGGCCTCCGCATTGCAAACGCAACAAAAAGGAGGGCGACGTTTGCTCGTGAGGGAAAAGTCCCCTTCCTTTATCATCTTTACCCACAATAAGAATGTGTTGACAATCACACATGTGTGTGATAAATATCAAGACTGCCGAGAAGCAGATTCCCCCTCTGCATCACCCTCTTTCCCCTTTCTCGCTTTAGATTCTCGGCGAATCACGTGCACGCGAGATGGCCACTTGGGGTGTAAGTTCAGTGGCTAGGCATGCGCCCGTGGTCAGCGTAAGTTGTGTCTCACAGCGCCTCCCACCTCCGCGTGCTGGCAGGTTTTCTGGGCCTCGATTCGATGCAGCTTCCTGGTTTCAAAATGCGAGGCATGCGTTGGTGTATCTGCATTTGAAACCTCATTGAGCTGCTCCGGGATGGAAGATACAACCCGCGTGAGCGGTCACAGGATTGCTCTGCTCCGGCGGCAATTCACTGATCTGCTCCCGTCTCAAGGGAGGTGTGACACGTGTCGCAAAAGCCCCGAAAGGTATTCCGAACCTGAAAGGGGTCTTACCCCGCTAGCAATACGGATTGCGGAGTTTCCCCGCTCTTTCACGAGACATACATCGATAAGCACCGCCCTTTGACCGCTACGTCGTCTTCGACGTCGGTGCAAGGGTCAGCGGAGTTTTCTCGGTGGCCGAACTTTCATGCAGCACACACCACGGAAATGAGGAATCTGAAATGAACCGATCGATTGCGCGATTTGGAACAGCCATCAGGCTGCTCGCCTGCGTTGCCGCCACAGCTTTTGTTGTTGCCCCGGTTCTGGGACAAGGAACTAAGGTCAAAGTCCCCTTTCCCTTCACCATTCCTACAAGCAAGACCACGTTACCGGCCGGGTGGTATGGTATCTCATCAAACTCGGATTTTCTACTCGTGGAATCCAAATCGGGGCAGAAGCTAGCGCATCTCATCATTACCCGGCTGACCGGGCCAAATTCCTTTTTGCAAGCTGGCGCTCTGGTCTTTGACAGCACTGGCGGTAAAAAGATTCTTTCGGAGGTTTGGCTGCCCGCTCAAACGGGCATTTTGCTCCACGCAATTCCCAAGGGCGATAACCGGGACGTAGTGTCATTCTCGAGTTTGTCGATGAATAGCAGCACGCCGGGCAAGACCGCCTTTGAACTGACCTGCGCTCGATGCCACGGCCAAGGTGGCAGGGGAAACCCTGAAGCAGATCACTACTTCGGTCTGACCATTCCCCGGCTGAACAGCC
>JAJYFA010000104.1 GCA_021790995.1 Acidobacteriota bacterium | reverse complement strand
TGGCTCAATCGCTTCCGCAAACTGCTGGTCAGCTTCGAAAAGACAGAGGCCAGCTATAGTGCCTTGCTCTCCCTGGCCGCAGCCCTGATTTGCTGGAGACAGACTATCTCTATTTACGGATAAGCTCTAAGAAATTCTGGGGAAAGTCCTGATGTTTACTACTTGCTTATTCAGTAGTGTCCGGTTCGTTTGAGGAGAGATGGCCGCAACCTGTTCTATGAGAAGCGATTCCGGCGTGTTTTGGGTGTCCACGATTTGAATTGTGTTCTGCTTGTTTGCGTTACCTTCGGGGTGTATCAACCTGGAGGCGCGATGAACTCGGGCAAGACGCCGTTTGCATAGGTGATGGAGTTTGTGCCGTGGAAGACTTTTGGGCGCATGATCGGACCACTGTCTGCTGACTGCTCTTTGCTGTCTGCTGCTTGCTGTCTGCTCACTGCTTCCAGAAGAACCACGCCGCCATCGTCAAGCCAATCGCAACCACAATTCCGCGCAGCAACGGCTGGGGGACGCGCTTCGCCAGGTTTGCCGAGACGTAGCCGCCGATCGCCGCTGCGATCATGGCCGCAAGGCAAAAGCGCCAAACCACCTGCCCATCGACAATGAAGATGACAAACGCGATGCCGTTGGCAAGCAGATTGGCCACAATCTTCAGCCCGTTGATGGCGTGGATGTCCTCATAGCCCAGCAGGGCCAGCATGGTCATAAAAAGGAAACCCGCGCCGGCGCCAAAGTAGCCCACGTAAAAACTCACCACCACGGTTGCGGCAAAGAGCGGCAGCCTGCGCGGTGCGTGCGCCTCGCCCGCAAGCGCGCGAGCACGGCGCTTGATCTTCATCCGTTCCAGGGCGCGCGTCGCCGGCCCGCTGATGGCGAAGATGGACGCGGCGAAGAGCAGCAGCCACGGAACCAGGCGCATAAACGTTCTTTGCGGAGTGTTTAAGAGCACCACGGCCCCGATGGTCCCGCCCAGCAGTCCGGCAAGCGCCATCAGCGCCGCGGCACGCAGGTTCTTGCGCACGTCGGGCCAATAGGCTGCGGCCGAGGTAAGCTGCCCCGGCCAGATCGCCACCGTATTGGTGGCGTTGGCCTGGACGGGAAGCATGTTCATCCCCAGCAGCGCCGGAAATGACAGAAAGGAGCCGCCGCCAGCCACGGCGTTCAACACGCCAGCCAGAAACGCGGCCACCACGAGCCATACCCAGTGCCAGTTGATTGTTGTCAGAGTGACAGGCAAATCGGACATGAAGTTCTTATTGTAGTGCGCCCCGAGCCAGTGCGCCGCGCAGGCGCTTGTGCAGGCTCGTTTCTACCTATGGCGCTCAGCAAGGCCGCGGACAGGCTGAGCACAGCAGGTGGAATGCCGGCTTCCCATTATCTTGTTTTTTGCCATTGGGCACAGGCTGAAAGTTTTTCCAGAGACAATTCAGGTCTTTTGGGCAGGACAAAGGCTATTTTTAAACATATCAAGTTATTGAAATAAAGGAAGTTGCACTGCTGTTTTAAATACATTAGCGTTTTACGCTCATATTTTATGAATCTTTTGTGCTATAGTTTTATCAGATGGATTGAGCGGTAGTGAGACCACCTCCCGCCCACCCACAAATCTTTGATTCACCAGGAGGAATACTGTTATGGCAATCACCCGTTGGGACCCATTCCGTGAAGTTGCTTCTCTGCAGAATCGCGTTAACGCTCTTTTCCGCGACTTCAATGAAGGCGAGAGCGCGATGACGACAGCCAGCTTTATTCCGGCCGTCGACATCTATGAGGACGAGAAAAAAGTCGTTCTGAAGCTTGAAGTGCCGGGTATCGCCGAGAAGGACCTCGACGTGAGCGTCGAGAACAACGTGCTCACCGTCAAGGGCGAGCGCAAGTTCGCTGCCGAAGAGAAGGAGGAGAACTTCCATCGCATCGAGCGCCGCTACGGTAGCTTCTATCGCGCCTTCACGCTGCCGACGACCGTCGACACCGAGGGCATCGACGCCAAGTACGACGCCGGCATTCTGAAGCTCGAGTTGAAGAAGAAGCCAGAGGCCCAGCCAAAGCAGATCAAGGTCAGCGTGGGCAAGACTCTGGCAGCGTAAAAGCAGCCTCTAGCCGCCAGCTTCTAGCCTCCAACTGTCGGCTCTGGAGCGGGCAACCTACGCAAACTAAATGCGCCGGGGAGGTTTTCATTTCTTGTCCGGCGCGTTTATTTTTCCCGCAACAAAACAAGAGGGAAAAGAATCAAAGATCTTCTTGAGATGCGACTGGACTCTTGCTCCCAGCAGGTTCAAGCTAGGAGCTAGAAGCTAGCAGCTTGGAGCTATCTTCATGGCCATCCGTTGGGATAAATTCACCGTCAAGTCGCAGCAGGCGATGCAGCAGGCGCAGGCGCGCGCTGCCGAGTTCGGCAACCCAGAGTTGCAGCCCGTGCACCTGTTGCTCGCGCTCGTCGAGGATCGCGAAGGCGTGATTCCCGCAGTCCTCGAAAAGATCGGTGTGCCCATCGAGCGCCTTGAGAGCGAGTTGCACAGCATCGAGGAGAAACTGCCTCGCGTGGCCGGCGCGGCTGCACAGCCCGGCATCGGCCCGCCTCTGAACAAGGCCCTCGAACAGGCATTCCGCGAAGCCACCAACTTCAAAGACGAGTACGTCTCGACTGAACACCTGCTACTCGGCGTTGCCGGCCTCAAGAGCGACGCCGCGCGCGACGCTCTGGTCGCGCACGGCGCCTCGCACGACGCGATCCTCAAGGCGCTGACCGCTGTGCGCGGCTCGCAGCGCGTCACCGACCAGAATCCGGAGGCCAAGTTCCAGGCGCTTGAAAAATACGCCAAGAATCTGACGGACCTGGCGCGCCGCGGCAAGCTCGATCCTGTGATCGGCCGCGACGAGGAGATTCGCCGCGTGATTCAGGTGCTGAGCCGCCGCACCAAGAATAACCCTGTGCTGATCGGCGAACCCGGCGTGGGCAAGACCGCCATTGTCGAGGGTCTCGCCCGGCGTATCGTCTCCGGCGACGTGCCCGAGAGCCTGCGTGACAAGAGGGTCATCGCGCTCGATCTCGGCTCCATGCTGGCCGGCGCCAAGTATCGCGGCGAATTTGAAGATCGTCTCAAGGCCGTCCTCAAAGAGATCGAGGAATCGAACGGGCAGATCGTCCTGTTTATCGATGAGCTGCATACGCTGGTCGGCGCGGGCGCGGCCGAGGGCGCCATTGACGCGAGCAACATGCTCAAGCCGGCTCTGGCGCGCGGCGAGCTGCGCGCCATCGGCGCCACCACGCTCAATGAGTACCGCAAATACATCGAGAAGGACGCGGCTCTCGAGCGGCGCTTCCAGATTGTCTACGTGGGCGAGCCCAACGTCGAGGACACGATCGCCATCCTGCGCGGCCTCAAGGACCGCTACGAGCAGCACCACAACGTGCGCATCAAGGACGCCGCCATTGTTGCCGCGGCCACGCTCTCGCACCGCTACATCAGCGATCGCTTCCTGCCCGATAAGGCCATCGACCTGGTCGACGAGGCTGCCGCGTCGCTCTCCATCCAAATTGGCTCGGTGCCGACCGAGATCGATCAACTGGAGCGCGAGACCACATCGCTCGAAATCGAGCGCGCCGCGCTGAAGCGCGAGACCGACGCCAACAGCAAGGATCGACTCAAGGCCGTCGAGCACGAGATCGGCAATCTGCGCGAGCAGATTACGAGCCTTCGCGCCCGCTGGACGAAAGAACGCGACGCCATCAATCGCATTGGCGAACTGAAGAAACAGATCGAAGCCCTGCGCTTCGAGATGGAAGAACAGACCCGCAAGGGCCAGCTCGAACGCGCCGCGCAGATCCAGTACGGCGAGTTGCCAAAGCTCGAGACCGAGCTGAAGACCCTCAATGCCGCGCAGGAGGGCCAGGCAGGCGCCGCGCGCATGTTGAAAGAAGAGGTCGACGAGGAGGACATCGCCAAAATCGTTTCCAAGTGGACAGGCATTCCCGTCTCCCGCATGTTGGAGGGCGAGGTGAAGAAGCTCGTCCGCATGGAAGACCGCCTGCGCGAGCGCGTCATCGGCCAGGATGCCGCGCTAGGCGTGGTCGCCAACGCCATTCGCCGCTCACGCGCGGGGCTGAGCGATCCCAAGCGGCCGATTGGCTCGTTCATTTTTCTTGGACCCACGGGCGTGGGCAAAACCGAGACCGCCCGCGCGCTCGCCGAGTTCCTCTTCGACGACGAGCAGGCTATGGTGCGCATTGACATGAGCGAGTACATGGAAAAGCACGCCGTGGCCCGGCTGATCGGCGCGCCCCCCGGATATGTTGGATATGACGAGGGCGGCCAGTTGACCGAGGCCATTCATCGCCGTCCTTACGCCGTCGTGCTCTTTGACGAGATCGAAAAGGCGCACCCGGACGTCTTCAACGTACTGTTGCAGGTGATGGACGACGGCCGTCTGACCGACGCCAAGGGCCGGACAGTTGATTTTAAGAACACGGTGCTCATCATGACCTCGAACCTGGGCGCGGCGATGCTCTCCGGCGATGCGATCAGAACAGAGCACGACTACGATATGGCGCGCGAGAGCGTGATGAAGATCCTGCGTGAGCATTTCCGGCCTGAGTTCCTGAACCGCGTCGACGACATCGTGATCTACAAGCCGCTCGGCAACGCGCAACTGAGCCAGATTCTCGAATTGCGTCTGAACGAGGTGCGCAAGCTGCTGGAGGACCGCGCCATCTCGCTCGAACTGACCGAACCGGCGCGGCAACTCATTCTTGCCGCAGGCTCCGACACAGCCTACGGCGCGCGCCCGCTCAAGCGTGCCCTGCAGCGCATGATCCAGGACCCGCTGGCGATCAAGATTCTCGACGGCGAAGTACAGCACGGCGCACACGTCAGGGTCAGTGTTGACCACAAAACCCACCAGCTCGTCTTCGAACCCATGGGCCGGGAAGCCATGGCGTGAAGTGCAGTTGGAGATCAGCCCAAGCGGCGAGAACAGCGTTGCGCTACTGACTCGCCGCATCCAAATTCGCTACCATAGATGCATGGGATTTCCGATCAAAATTTGTGTCGTCTGCGGTGAAGAATTTGAACTTCGCCCCGGGAAGCCCGGCTTCGCCAACCGCTGCCCGGCGTGCAGCGAACCGGAGAATGATTCCGAAACTGCTGCTGGCCGCTCCGCCGATTACGCCGACCCACGGGCCGAGCACGAAGTCAATGCGGCTCGCCGCCGCGCCATCCGCGACCTTCTTTACCGCAAAGACAGCTAGTGTCAGGCAGCTCATACCCTTTAAACTTGATGGGTGAAGCAATCATCCCCGCCTGAGTCCCCATCTGTCGGTTTCGTCTCGCTCGGCTGCCCCAAAAACCTCGTCGACTCCGAGGTGATGATGGGCTTGCTCGACCGCGCCGGCGCACGCCTCACCGCACGCCCTGAAGACGCCGAAATCCTGGTCGTCAACACCTGTTCGTTCATCGACACCGCCAAGCAAGAATCCGTCGACGCCATTCTCGAAATGGCTCGCCACAAAAGCTCAGGCCGCGCCCGCAAGCTCATCGTGACCGGCTGCCTTGTCGAGCGCTACCGCGACGAGATCCAGAAAAACATTCCCGAGGTCGACGCCGTTCTCGGCACCGGCGAGCTCGAATCAATTCTCGCAGCCGCCGGTATCGCGCCCGCGGCTGCCGCGCCTTCGCCCTTCAATATCCTCACCGGCTCCGCCGCGAACGTTCGGCCCGGCCGCGAATCCGAGGCCGGAACACACAAGGCCCGGCCCGAGGGCGACCACCGCGAGGCTCACGGCCGTTTCAAACGCGACACGTGGCAGGGCGCATCGCATCACCTGCCCACCTACCTCTACGACGAAACCACTCCGCGCCTGCTCTCGACGCCGCGCGCTTCGGCCTACATCAAAATCGCCGAGGGCTGCGACCATCCGTGCAGCTTCTGCGTCATCCCCAACCTGCGGGGAAAGTTCCGTTCCCGCCGCTTCGAGTCCGTCGTCGCCGAAGCTGAGGCCCTGGTCGCACACGGCACGCGCGAAATCACCCTCATCGGCCAAGACACCACCTGTTACGGCGAAGACCTCGGTCTGAAGGACGGCCTCGCCACCCTCCTCGACCGGCTCGCCCAGATCCCCAACCTGCGCTGGCTCCGCTTCCTCTACGCCTACCCCAACCGCATCACCGGCCGCCTGCTTGAAACCATCGCGAAGCACGACAACATCTGCAAATACCTCGACCTGCCCTTGCAGCACGCCTCGCCCGATGTCCTGAAACGCATGAAGCGCGGCGCCGGCGCCGAGATTTTCCTGAAGACCCTGGCCAAAGTCCGAGCCGCCGTTCCCGGCATCGCCCTTCGCACCAGCTTCATCGTCGGCTTTCCCGGTGAGTCGCAACGCGATTTTGTGATTTTGGAGCAGTTCATCAAAGAGGCCCGGTTCGACTGGCTCGGCGTCTTCAATTACTCGCATGAAGAAGGCTCCGCCGCCTACGCCCTCGACGGCCAGGCGCCGAAGCGCACTATTGAATCCCGCCGCAAGCGCCTGATGAAGCTGCAGCAAGCCATCTCACACACAGCGAAGCAGAACTGGGTTGGCCACGAACTCACGGTCCTCGCCGAAGGCGAAAGCGAAGAAACACCGCTCCTTTGGGAGGGCCGCACACAGTACCACGCGCCGGAGATCGACGGCAAAGTCTACATCAACGACTTCGGCCCCCTCGCAGCCCTTGAACCCGGCCGCTTCTACCGCGCCCGGATCACCGAAGCCCACGACTACGACGTAGTGGCCCGCATCCTTGCACCGGAGCTCGATCCGGCATGATCTGCGGAAACGCCTTCGGCCGCGCTCCAGCGCCGTCCTCAAGCGCCCGCAGCCACGCCTCAGCCTCAGCGCGCAGCCGCGCCACATCGATGCCCCCGAAAGCTTCAGGGCAGAGATTGAACCGCCGCAGCGCCTTCGCGAGCAGTGACACAGCACCGCGCATGTTTCCCGCCGCTACATGGTGAAAGGCCGCCGTGGTCTGAATCATCGCTTGCAGAAAGCTCTTTTCAGGCTCTTGCAAGCGGAGCCACACTTTCTCCCAGTGCTCATGCGCGAACCAGAACTCTCCGCGGCGATAGCAGCCGAGCCCATCTGCCAGTTCTCCAGTTTGCCAGTCGAGCGACACACCGCAAGGATAAGCCAACTGCCAGCCGGGCCTGAAACCTTGATCCCGGAATCGCATCCATCGCTCGCGCTACCATATGGATTGACTGCGGCGTCAGAGTCCCAACCTGCTTCTCCTCATCGCGACTTCTCCGGCAGCCACTTCTCGCGGGAGAGATTTTGCACCATGGACGTACCGATCGCAAACGAATCGAGAATCATCGTCTTCGACGATGAATGCCCCCTGTGCAGTCGCTGGGCGTGGTTCGTCATCGATCGCGACACGCAAGGCTTATTCAAGTTCACGGGGCTCGGTTCCGCGGCTGCAAGCATTTTTGTGAGGGACAGTTCGTTACTGACCGCGCAAACAGTGATTCTCGTGGCGCACGAGGGCACATACACCAAGTCGAGCGCGATCCTTTACATCCTGGAAAGGCTCAGTGGCTACGGATGGCTTAGCCGCGCACTTCGGTTGATTCCGCGCCGGATTCGCGACACTGCCTATGACTTTGTTGCGCGTCACCGGAAGGCGCTCTTTCGCGGGAACCAGCAATCGTGCAGACTGCCTTCCAGCGCGCCGGGGCGCTTCCTTTGAGTTACGCAGAAACCGGGCGCCCGGTCGCGGGCAATTCGTACTCTTCGCAAATCGGCTGAGCGGTCCAGTTGATCCGGCCCGACTGGATTGGACCATGCGCACGCGCTACCATCAAAATTGTCCGATTCACCTGCCGCGTATTACGCCGCCGCACGGCTGTATGCTGAGGTAGACAGTTGGCAGCAGGGCAAGCTCCCTGCCGCCTGATTTATCTATACGAGGAACCCCATGAAAATCCGCTGGAATTCTTTTTTGCAGGGCGCGTATCTTTGCACCCTGGCCGCATTCTTGTGTCTTCTCTGCTGTCCAGGAGCTATGCGCGCGCAGCGCCTGTCAGCAAACGTCGTTCCATCGCACTACGTGCTGTCGTTCACGCCCGATCTGAAGGCCGCCACCTTCGCCGGATCGGAGACGATCGACATCAACATCGAGCAGCCGACAGACGCGATCACCCTGAACGCGATCGAGATCAAGTTTCAAAGCGTGGAGATCCGCGACAGCAACGGCCTGACGCAATCGGGCGCGGTGAGCCTGGACAACAAAAAGCAGCAGGCCACACTCACCTTTGCGAAGACCGTTCCCGCAGGCAACGCCACGCTGCACATCCAGTTCACCGGAATCCTGAACAACGAACTGCGCGGCTTTTATCTCTCGAAGACCGCACGGCGCAACTACGCCGTCACGCAGTTCGAGTCCACCGACGCGCGCCGCGCCTTTCCCTGTTTTGACGAGCCGGCCATGAAGGCGACCTTCGACATCTCGCTCACGATCGACAAAGGCGACACGGCCATCTCCAACAGCGCCGTTACGTCGGACACGCCTGGCCCCGGCGCGGACAAGCACACGATGGAGTTTGGCGCCACGCCGAAGATGTCCACCTACCTTGTGGCCTTCGTCGTAGGCGACTTCCAGTGCACCAGCGGCGAGCAGGATGGCGTGGCCTTGCGCGTCTGCGCCACGCCCGGCAAGCTCGCGCTCACACCCTACGCGCTCGGCGTTGCCAAGTTCGCGCTTCATTATTACGACAACTACTTCGGCATTCACTTCCCTCTCAAGAAACTCGATTTCATCGGCATTCCCGACTTTGAAGCTGGCGCCATGGAAAACTTCGGCGCCATCACGTTCCGCGAGACCGACCTGCTGCTCGATCCAGAAACCGCCTCCTTCGCGGCTAAACGAAACGCGACCCTCGCCATTGTGCACGAGATGGCGCATCAGTGGTTCGGCGACCTCGTCACGATGAAGTGGTGGGACAATATCTGGCTCAACGAAGGGTTCGCCACCTGGATGGAAAACAAATGCACCGCCGCTATGCATCCGGAGTGGAACATTCCGCAGTTCGTTGCCGCCGACGAGCAGCAAACGCTCGACATCGACGCTCTACCCACGACGCGCGCCATCCGCGCCAAGGCCGATACTCCAGAGGAGATCGACCAGATGTTCGACTCGATCGCCTACGGCAAAGCCGGCGCTGTGCTGCTGATGGTCGAAAACTACCTGGGCAAAGAGACCTTCCGGCAGGGCGTCCACGCCTACCTTGCCGCTCACGAGTATGGCAACGCCACGGCCGAGGACTTCTGGAACGCGCAGACCGCCGTGAGCCACAAGCCTGTGGACAGGATCATGGATTCGCTGGTGGCGCAGCCAGGCGAGCCGATTCTGGATTTTGGCTCTCCCGCTGCCGGCCGCGTCTCCGTAACGCAGTCGCGCTTCTTCCTGAGCCCCAGCATCAGGCCCGATCCCGCGCAGAAATGGACGCTGCCCATCTGCTTCAAGACAGACAGCGCCGGCAGGGACTGCGAGGTTCTTACGCCATCCTCGGCCTCGCTGGCAATTCCCGCCAGCAGTCTCTTCTTCGCCAACGCCGGCGGCAAGGGCTACTACCGCAGTGCTTATGCGGCGGCGCAGTATAAGGCGCTCGTCGCTCAAGTTGAAACCGGACTCACGCCCACCGAGCGCATCAGCCTCGCCGGCGACGAGTGGGCACAGGTGCGCGCAAACAAAGCTACCGTTGGCGACTACCTGAATCTGGTGGCCGCGCTCAAGGCCGACCCAAGCGCCGACGTGCTCTCAAGCGCCGCCGGGAACGTGGGGACAATCGCTGACCGCGTAGCCGCCACCAAGCAGGAACGCGACGCGCTCGACGCCTGGGTGCGCAGCACCTTTGGCCCACAGTACGCAAAACTCGGTCCGCCGGCGGCAACCGATTCTCCCAACGCGATCGAGCGCCGCGCCGAACTTTTCGCGCTGCTCGGCAATCACGGAGACCCAAAGGTTCTTGCGCAGGCGCAAACCCTCGCCGCCAGGTACCTTGCCGATCCCGCGTCGGTGAACCCCACGCTGGCCCAAACGGCGCTGGGCATTGCCGCGTTTCACGGCGACACCGCGCTCTTCGATAAGTTGCAGAAACTCTACGAGACCTCGAACGATCCCGAAGTCAAAGAACAGGCGCTGCGGGATCTGGTCTTGTTCACCAATCCCGCACTGCTCAACCGAGCTCTGGAGTACACAGTTTCCAGCAAGGTGCGTAATCAGGACGCCTCCATCGAACTGGCTATTGGTCTGGCAATTCCAGAGAACCGCGACCAGACCTGGAGCTTCATCAAAACGAACTGGAAGGCAGTGCAGGCGCAGTTCACCACCGAGATGGGCGCGGAGGTGGTGGGTTCTACGGGCAGCTTCTGCTCCGCCGAGGCGCGCGACGACGTGCGGAATTTCTTCGCCAGTCACCCGGTAGCCGCCTCCGACGCATCACTCCGGCACGCCATTGAGCGCATCAACGGCTGCATCGAACTGCGCAGTCTCCAGGAGCCGAATTTGAAGAAGTGGCTCGACACGCAGCCGCAGTGAGCGATCCACCGCCCTGTTCTTGCCGCAATTCGCAGCAAGAACAGGGCGGCGACACATTCGTGAACCGGCTACAGCTTCCGCAGCCGCGAGCAGGCCTCGTCCAACTCCTCGTCCAGCTTCGCAAAGCAGAAGCGCAGCAGATTCTCACCGCGTCCGGGACGGAAGAAGGCAGACCCGGCCACAGCCGCCACACCGGTGGCTTTGAGCAGATGCCGCGCCTTCTCCGCGGCAGTCTTGCCGGGCAGATGGTCCACCCTGGCCATGATGTAGTAGGCACCCGCGGGAATCGACGGCTCCATTCCCGCATTCTGAAGCGCGGCCACCATCTTCTCTCGCTTGGCCTGATATTCGGCGGAAAGTTGCGAGTAGAAGCTCGGCGGCAACTGTTCGAGTCCCGCCGCCACGCCCACCTGCAGCGGGGCGGGCGCGCACACATAAGTCAGGTCGTGAAAGTGCGCCATGGCCGGCATCCAGCGCGCATCTGCGGTCGCGTAGCCGATGCGCCATCCGGTGATCGAATAGGTCTTGCTGAAGCCCGAAATCACAATGGTGCGCTCGCGCATGCCTTCGAGTGTGGCGGGGCAGATATGCTGCGCTCCATCGTAGACGAAGTACTCGTAAATCTCATCGGTAATGAGGAAGAGATCGTGCTGGCGGCAAAGCTCCGCCACTTCTTCGAGTTCGGCGAGAGAGAAGATCTTGCCGCTGGGATTGGCCGGCGTGTTGACGAGGACCGCGCGCGTTTGTGGGGTGACGGCCGAACGCAGCGCATCGAGGTCGAGGCGAAAACCGGGCTCTGCCAGCGCGACCAAGACGGGATTCACGCGCAGCGACTTGAGCGTGTTCACATGATAGCCATAGAAAGGCTCGAACACCAGCACTTCGTCGCCAGGGTTTAGCAGCGCCATGGCCGTGGCGTGCAATCCGGCCGTCGCGCCCGAAGCCACCATAACCTCGCGCTCGGCGTCATACATTAGGCCGTAGTCGCGGCCCTGCTTCTGGACGATCGCCTCGCGCAGGCGCGCTATGCCGTCGCAGCGCGTGTAGATGTTCTGCCCTTCGCGCATGGCCTGGGCAGCAGCGGCTTCAACTACGGCGGGCACGGGAGTGTCACACACGCCCTGCGCCAGGTTGATGCCGCCCATGCGGTCGCACTCCACGGTCATGGCGCGAATTTCCGACTGAAAGGTGACGGGCGCGAGTGTACTCAAAGCAAGACGCGGCTTAGAGGCTGTTGTGTGCATGATGGTTCGGGGCACGGGGAAGATCCTTTGATCCCATCTTACATTTTGGGCTTGCATCGGCGCGGCTGCGCGCGCGGCCGCTGCCAAACCATCTGCCTGCGTAGTATCTTGCAGAAAGAGTCCATGCACGAGCTATCCATCGCGGCCAGCATCGTGGAGTCAGTCGCCGAAGCTGCGGGCAAGTATCCCGGCGCGCGCGTGAAAGTGGTGCGTTTGCGCCTGGGCGCTCTGGCTGCGGTCGTTGAAGATTCGCTCCAGTTCTGTTGGGAACTGAGCACCGCAGGCACGCCGCTCGCGGGCGCGGCACTCGCGATCCGCACTTTGCGGGTGATTGTGCACTGCGACGGCTGCGGCATGGAGACCGAACTTGACGGCGTGCAAAGTTTTCGCTGCCTAAAGTGCGGCGAGCTCACTGCCGATCTGCGCCAGGGACGCGAACTTGAGATCGAGTCGATTGAGCTGGAGGAACCGGACAAGATTGAGGAAGGAGTCGAGGGGCAGATATGACGACACGGATTGTCGAGTTGCGGCGGGGAATCCTGAAAAAGAACGACGAACTGGCGGCGGGGCTGCGCACGCGCTTCACTTCCGCAGGCGTGCTGGTGCTGAATCTGGTATCGAGCCCCGGCACCGGCAAAACCGCGTTCCTTGAGCGCACCCTGCGCGAGTTGCAGGCCCGCGGAGCCCGAGCCGCGGCCCTGGTCGGCGATCTTGAAACCGACAACGACGCACGACGCCTCGGGGCCAGCGGCGCGCCCGTGCGCCAGATCAACACGCACGGCATCTGCCACCTGGATGCCGAGATGATCGCGAAACACCTTGATGGATGGGCTGGCGTTTCGCTCGCCGATCTCCACTATCTCTTCATCGAAAACGTCGGCAATCTGGTTTGCCCGTCAAGTTACGACTTGGGCGAGCGCATTCGCGTTGCGCTGCTCAGCGTAACCGAGGGCGAAGACAAGCCACTCAAGTACCCCGGCCTGTTCAACTCCGCCGATGCCGCGGTGATTACGAAAATCGATATTGCCGGTCCCTGCGGCTTCGACCGCGAACTGGCACTGAGGAACATCAACGAAATCAGGCCCGGCATTCGTGTCTTCGAGACCTCGGCTAAAACCGGCGCCGGCATGGAAGATTGGTTCGCCTACCTCGCGGCGCAAGCAAAGCCATCCTAAGCCGGCACAACCCGCGCTTCGCTTGAAAAAAGCAGCGGAGTTAGCGGGGCTAGGTCTGTGACCGCATAATTTTGTGCTATCCCACCCATGCGGCAAAAATAAGTACGCCGCATGGATGATTACACCCAGAGTTGGTACAACTTCAGGCGATCAGAGACCTAGTGGAGCTGGATCTCACGCGGTGAAAAAACACTTTTCATATGCGGCAGGGCGGAAATAGCGGTAGTGGACCTTGAGGAAATAACGGATGCGCAGAATTACCTTTTGCGGATTGCTTTGTCTTTTGTGGAGTCACACGCTGTGCGCTACGCCGTCGGCGCTCTTTTACATGACAAACGCTCCTGGCGCCGTGCGCTCGTTTCTCGCACACTCGCGCAAGATCGATCTCCTCGTGCCTGCCTGGTACAGCGTCGATGAGGACGGAGTGGTAACGGGAGCGCCCAATGCCACAGTGCTCAAGACAGCCAAAGACGAAGGACTGCCAGTGATGCCGATCGTCTCGCTCTTCGGCAAAGATGAGTTCCACGCTCTGGCGCAAAACGATGCTGCGCAAGAGCGCATGAACGACACTTTGCGGCGATTTGCACGGCTGCACGGCTACGCGGGCTTCCAGATCGATTTTGAGCATGTGGATTCTCTCGACCGCGATCTGCTTTCGGCGGTCGTTGCGCGCACCGCCAGGGCACTGCACGAGGCGGGCCTTCAGGTCTCAATCGCTACCGTGCCCAACGCACCCGGCCACCCCGGCCTCGGCGGATTCTCTCGCTGGATGTACTCCGAGTGGCGTGGCGCATACGACCTTGCCGCGCTGGCCAGGTCTGTCGACCTGATCTGCCTGATGACCTACGACCAGCACACGCGCTGGACCGAGCCCGGCCCAGTTGCCGGCTGGCAATGGACGGTCGAGAACCTGGATTACGCCCTCCGCTTCGTGCCCAAGGAAAAGCTCTCGCTGGGAATCCCACTCTACGGCTACCACTGGCACACAGGCGCACCTATCGCTGACCCGTTGACCGGCAAGGACCAGCCCCATCCGACCGGCGGATCCATCTCGTCGGCTTACGCGCTCAAGCTGGCCGCCCGATTCGCCGCCAAGCCCGCGTGGGACTCTATCGACCACACGGAGTTTTTCTGGTTTAACCGCGACCAGTTGCGCGAGTGGGTCTTCTTCACCGGCGCGCGCGGCTTTCACGATCGCTATCAATTGGCGGCCGACCGAGGCATTATGGGCTTTTGCTCCTGGGCTCTGGGCCAGGAGGATCCCGAGATCTGGGCGGCGCTGCCTGATCGGAAATCGCGCCAATGAGCCCACCGGCTCCGCCGCATACTTTAGATCTCCACCCCGGGAATCTTCACCTTTCTTCCTTCCGCACAGGACGTGTAGATACTGCGCACCAACTCCAGCGCGCGGTAGCCCTCAATTCCCGACGATACCGGCGCGCGTCCCGCCCGGCAGGCATCGCCAAAGTCAGCAAGCTGCCGCTCGAACGGTGTGAGCGCGATTGCCATCGGATCCGACGCACCGGACTTTGCCTCTCGCGAGATCGGCGCCGGTTCGCCCTCGTCGTCCTTCACGTCCCAGGCCGTCAGTTGATCTCCGGTCATGATCGCGCTTCCCTTTGTGCCGTGAATCTCGATTCGCTCCGGATAGCCCGGCCACAGCGCGGTCGCAGCCTGGATCACGCCCAGGGCACCTGAGGCGTAGCGCATCGTGGCGCACAGCAGATCTTCCGACTCCATCTTGTGAATTGCGCCCAGCCGCCAGTAGCCGAAGACCTCATCGACCGCACCAGCCAGCGACAGCAGGACATCCACCTGGTGAATGGCCTGACTAATCAGAGCGCCGCCACCCTCGCCGGCCCA